>NZ_JBHUMD010000028.1:0-83387 GCF_042684765.1 Flavobacterium suzhouense
TCAGCAGTTACATTTATTGTAGCTGTAACTTCAGTCCTGATAAGACCCTCACAACCATCAATGGTTTGAGAAGCAAAGTAAGACGTTCCGCTTACAAGCGCTTCAGTAGCCAGTAATGGAGTTCCTCCGGTAGTGGCAGCATACCACTTGATAGAAGCATCATTTGGCATAAGGTCAGCGACTGTAGCTGTATTACAGAATACCTGAGCAGTATTATCAACAATCGGAGCCGGTGTTACAAGTACTGTAGCTGTTACAGTACCTCTTAGTAAACCTTCACATCCGTTTACGGTTTGAGAAGCATAATAAGTAGTTCCGCTTACAAGGGCATCTGTAGAAACTAATGCTGTACCACCGGTAGCAACATTGTACCATTTGATCTCAGCTCCATTTGGTAATAAGTCAGCAATAGTTGCATTGTTACAGAATACCTGATCATCGTTAGATATTGCTGGTGCAGCAATAACATTTACAGTTGCTGTTACAGCACCTCTTGAAAGGCCTTCGCAACCACCAACGGTTTGAGAAGCATAATAAGTAGTTCCATTTGCAAGAGCTGTAGTTGAAGTTAGCGCTGTACCACCTGTAGCAGCAGCATACCATTTGATTGAAGCATCATTTGGCATAAGATCAGCCACTGTACCTGCATTACAGAATGTTTGGTTAGCATTAGCGATAGTTGGTGCAGCAACAACAGTTATGTTGGCTGTACGTGCTGTTCTTGCTAAGCTTTCACATCCGCTTACAGTTTGTGATGCGTAATAAGTAGTACCATTAACAAGAGCGGTTGTAGAAGCTAAAGCCGTACCACCTGTTGCAGCAGCATACCATTTAATTGCTGTTCCGGTTGCAACAAGATCAGCCACTGTACCTGCATTACATATATCCTGAGTAGCGGCAGGAACTGTCGGAGCAGCAACAATACTTACAGTTACATCAACTGTTTTAACTCTTGAACAACCTAAAGAGTTAGTAACCGTTGCTGTATATGTTGCATTACTATTAAGTTTAGTATATACTGTACCTACACTTTGTCCAGAATAAGCAATTGTTGCTGCTGCATCTGTATAAAGATTAGTTACCGGAGACCATACAACTGTGTTATTAGGATTATATCCAAACACTACATTTGGCCTTGAAGTAGAAGCAGAACTAATACTCCAGCTTGTAAGAGCATCAAAACTGGTCATACCTGCTGGGGTAACACTATCACTAGCACCTGTGTAAACACTGTTAAAAGAAGTTGTTGTAGTATTAGTAGTAGTTCCTGATCCATTACCAAAGTTACCCTGATTATGAGCTACTTCTACAATAAGATTACCTCCATTCCAGATATAAGGTGTAGTTAATGCAAATGGTACTAAACCAACTGTACCTGCTGTAGGAGTATAAGACGCATTATAAACCGTAGTTAGAGAACTTGATGCTACAAAACCAGCAGTTGTAGTAGTGTTAGTAGTTGTACCTATTTTAATCCTGAAATCATTAAGGGCTGATGCTACTGAAGCATTGAAGTCAAATGATAATGTATTAATAGTTGATCCAGGCATTAACCCCTGTGCACTCAATTCCTCGGCTGTAAATAAAATTTGAGTTTTAGTACCGCCATAGAAAGCACTGAATGGATTAGGATATGATGTAGTATCGGGTGCTGTTGTTCCATTACCCAAAGCAGCATTTAGAGAACCTACTGCATTTGTAAGCACAATTGCCTGAGGCGATTGCTGACAAGCAGTAAGTGCAGAAGGAAGAGAAATTGCAGCTGAAGGCTTTAAATTAACAGATACAAGAACTGATATAGGATCAGCCGCACACATAGTTCCTCCAGACTGTGTAGCAGTCAAAACATAAGTAGTGGTAGCAGTTGGGTTGAATGTCCAGCCTGTTGCAGCAGAACCTGAAACCCCTGTAGAAGGAGACCATGTATATGTATCATAACTAGCTGCACCCGATGTTATTGTAACCGGCGCAGTTGTATTACCTTCACAAATCACAGCCGGATTACCACTTAATGTTAATGCCGGAGCTGGGTTTACAGTAACAGTAACCGGAACTCTTGCCGAAGAACATCCTACCTGACCAGCAAATATCACATTCAGTCTGCTTGTACTCAATGTACCAGTAGTAGCTGTTAATGATGTTGCATAAAGAATTGTATTACCAGTTGTTGCTGTATAATATGTACGAGCATTATTAGTTAAGTTAGCTCCATTGTGGCTTACTTCTAATAATATTCCAGAAGTTCCGTTCCAAGAATATGGAGTACTGAAAGTAATAGTCTGTAATCCAGAAGCTGTATGAGTATGTGTTACAGGACCATATACTACATTAAGTCCGCTAGTAACAAATGTAGTGCTTCCAATAGCAGAACCTGTAGCAGCTCCCATACTAACTGTAAAGTTATCATTTGTTAAACCATCACCAGCAGTAGTGGTATTAAATGTAATTGAGGTAATGTTACCAGCTCTTAAGCCCATAGCATAAAGCTCAGCGGCTGAATATAAAATCTGCATTCTATATCCACCCCAACGGTTACAGAACGCTGTTGGTTGTTGCGTATCAGTTGTAAGAGTAGTTGCACTTCCAATTGTAATATTTCCTGCAGATGTAGTTTCAGCAGCCGCATAAAAAGATGTAGTAGCCGTTACTACAGGGGTAGTAAGATTGTTTCCTGCACCTATAATATTAGAACCTGTAGCACTATCAAACCATGTAATTGATGCTCCTGCACTAGGAGTAGCTGATATTGCAGCAGATCCAACACCACATCTTGTAGCTCCTGTAGAAGCAGTTACACTATTAGGGAAAGTAATTTGCACCGGAGTTGAATAACCTATAGAAGGTCCTGAAGCACAAGTAACTTTTAACCTGTAATATAATGATGCAGTAGGCGCAGCAGAATATGTAGTTGAAGTTGCACCTGAAATATCAGTATAAGTACCATTATCAGGAGACGTTTGCCACTGATATGTTACACCTGAACCAGAAGTACCATTCTGAACTGAGAAATTAACTGTAGTTCCCTGACAGATATTCGTTGCAGAAGCAATAGTATTACCCGGAGTAGGTGTACCTGAACATGAATTAGAATCTGCAAAAGAAAGGAATCCTGTATAATTAGCAGTAGTAATAACTGTATTAGAAGTTGTGGTATTAGGTGTACCAGCAGTATAAGTTGCTACACTTCCAAAAGCAGCCGCATAAGCACCGGCAGCAGTTGTTGCCTGCACCGGTATTTTAGTTGCAGTAATATTAGCATCACCTAGTCTAACATTAAGATTAGTAACTGTTCCTGACACAACCGGAGCTTCCCATCTTCTGTTAGCAGCAAGATTGATAATTGAAGGATCCATCGTACCTGCATTAGTATCAAAAGCTTCAGCTTTCATAACAGTTACCGCAGTTGTAGCCGGCGCAAGTGAAATAGGTGCATAAGCTGCTTTTCCTACCGGGAATGCAATGTAGTTAGTATTAGCATTTGCTGAAGCAATTGTTCTTGCTAACGGACCACTAACATAAGCAGTAGCACTACCTCCTGTAACTGTTCCCGCTGCAGTAGTAGTACCTACAGTAAGTAAATTTGCTGTAGTTGTATTTACCTTACCTGCTGTTAAAGTTAGAGTTCCACTTAATGACAATGGCAAACTTAGTGTTACACCTGTAGCATTTGTGTTGTTAACATTCATTGAGCTTAGGTTAGCTGTAACAGATGCTGGAGTAGCATTATTTGCAAACGTACCTGTCCCTGAGATTGTTTGTGCATTTGAACTTACTCCGGCAGTACCATTAAGCAATGAACCTGCATATAAAGTTCCTGTACTTATATAAGTTCCATTATTAACAAGGTTTTTAGACAAATATATAGTATTTCCTGTATCTCTGAATTCTGAACCTGCATTTATGGTTAAATCTCCATTTATACCATGTGAGCCACCGTTAGAAACAAAACGATTTGTTCCGGCACCACCATTAACTACAATATTGTTAAATGTTAATCTTCCAGAACCCTGGAAAACATAGTAACGGAAACCATATGTTGCGCTTCCCCCTGCATCGGTTGAAGTACCATTACCAAATCTAAGTGTATGTGTACCTGAAGTAACATCAACATTAGCACCACTATATTGGAAAGAATAAGTGCTTGTTGAATTTGCGTGAGGGTCAACTATTGTTAAGTTACCTCCAGTCCAGTTAATAAGGTTTGTACTAACTTGTACAATTGCTGTTCCTGATGCAACTGATGTTGCAGTAGCACCGCCATCATTACCATCTACATTAATATCACCGCCGCTTTGGTTAAAAGTAGAACCCGCGGTGTGAGCCATATTACCGTTAATGTTTAAAGTTCCACCTGATACTGTTAAAGTACCATTGTTTGTAAAGTTGTTATTTTTAAGTGTACAACCTACTGTAAGATCACCGGAAGCAACAGTCAATGTTCCCATAGAACCTATCGTAACGTTTTTAGCAACGTTACCCGCTGAGTTTACTGTAACATTTACCCCTGAGGCAATACTTACCAAATCTGTACATACAGGCACTGCCCCTTTATTCCAGGTAGAAGGTGAATCCCAGTTACCACTTGCTATAGCTGTAACAGCAATATCAGCAGTATTAACTCCCATGTATAATCCTGTTGCAGCAGTCAAATCAGCACTACTAACACCGCTGCGCTGTACAGCAGGAAGTACAGTTGTTGCAACATTTGTTCCGCTTAATGCAGCAGATTGCCCTACTAAACGGCTATTACCATTAATAGGATAATAAGCATCCGGAGCAAAAATTGTTACCCATGCAGAAGCCTCAGCAGGAGCATTTCCTTCAGTTGTTACAACAAAATTACTGTTTGTTCTGTCAGTAACCGTATAAGTTCCATCTACTATAGATAAACCAGTAGTTAATCCAGCTACATTGTTAAATGTAACGGCATACACACCTCCAGCAGTTGGAGTAGTTCTTCCTATATAGAAAATTCTTTGTAATCCTTCCGGCGTATAAAATGGATATCTTCCTCCTGAACCTGTCGCTATAGAAGAAGGTCCTGAAGTAGTATAACCCGTTGCTGAAGAACTCCACCATCTTGCAAATTTACCTCCTGGCATAAAACCACCATTTGTTACAGTAAAGGTATTACCAGCAGATGTAGCACTTGTACCGAAAGTAAGCTTATTAGCACCTAAGTTAATCTTGGCGTTAGTAATATTAAGGTTGTAGTCAACGCTAATATTGTTAAACTGCCAGTTAATATTCGGAATAGTTGTGTTTGTATTACTAAACACAAGATTCCTTATCATGTTATTTACGAATGAACCAGTACCCGAAACTGTCTGCACCGCAGATCCATTAAGCGTAAGGTTACCCGCTGATGTTGAACCAATAGAAAAATCCATTGATCCGTTATTAACAAGGTTTCCGGAAACAGTTAATGCTTTTCCTGTTGTCCCATTATAAGCATTTACGATACCTCCTGAATTTACGGTAAGGTTACCAGTAATCGCTAAGGATGCAGAAGAAGATCCATATGTAAGTGTACCATTTACTGTTGTAGTCGGTGCAGTTTGAGCAGAAGCATCAGAAGTTACCGTGTGACCTGCTGCAATAGTTACGCTTATGTCCTGATTTGTAGGAACTGAATTGAGATTCCAAGTAGATGGAGAAGACCAGTTACCTGAAGCTATTGAAATAAAGTTGCCCGGCACAGCTGAAGTCAATGATATATTATCAATAGCTGCTGCTGGCGAAGAACCAAAAGAATCATCGTTCCTCCAAGAAAATATTAATCTGAAAGTTGTTCCTGCCAATGAAGTTGGCAATATAAGTGTTGCTGTTTGAACCCCTGTTTGAGGAGAACCAAAACCAACAGAAGCAGCACCGGTAATACCACTTGGTATAGGAGTGCTACTAAAACTGCCAGTAATGGCAGTTGAACTCACTGGTGTTACTGAAGTTGGAGCTGTTAAAACCTGCCAATTGTCCCAGTCAGATTCACCGGTAGCTGTCCAATTAAAAGTTAATATAATTTTAGTTTCTCCAGCAGGAATAGTTATATCCCTGTAAAAATAGTTAAGTGCCGGCGTAGAAGTAGTGTAGTTAACCGTTGCACCTGCTGAATTTGAAACATAAGCTGCATTTCCGGTTATGGAACCAGTAGCAGCTGCTGTGCCAATTACCCATGGATTATTGGCAGAGTTTGCTGCTGTCCAACCGTTTGCTGCAAATGTGGTACCATTGGCAAAACCACCATCGCCCGCAGGGTTAATCAGTACTGTCTGCCCATATCCCATCGTGACTAACGACAGCATAAAAGCGATTAGTAAAGTAATTTTTTTCATAAAAAATGATTAATTAATTAAAAGTCAATAAAAATAGCCAAATTAGTTACACATATAACAGAAACACAACAACTAGTGATATTTTTAAAAAAAAATATACAATACCAATAAATTATTACATTTTATTCAAGATAATTTCAGGTTAGCATTAATTAATTGACAATTAATTAAGGTTTTAAAGTTAAATTTATAACAAAAGTCTATCTGACCACTAGACAATTATATAGATAAATAAAAAAAAGCCCTATTTAAGGGCTTTTTTTGTCAGAATATCAATATTTTTTATTTTTTTTTAACAAGCATTATTTAATACTCTCAACATTTACCATTTCATTAGTATCAGCCTTGTAATCAACATTTGAATAATCAAAACCAAAAAGGTTATAAAAATCTTTTCTATACCCCTCAAGATCACCAATCTGAGCAAGATTATCGGTATCAGCCTCTTTCCAAAGTTCAGCTACTTTAGCCTGAACGTCATCACGCATTTCCCAATCATCAATTCTTATTCTTCCTTTATCATCTAATGGCACATCACCTCCGGTATAAAGCCTTTCAGCATATAATCGCTGAATTTGCTCAATAGTACCTTCGTGAAGCCCCATTTCTTTCATTGTTTTGTACAATAACGAAATGTATAAAGGAATAACCGGTATAGCAGAGCTAGCCTGAGTTACCAAAGCCTTGTTTACAGAAACATAGGCTTTACCATGAATATCTTTTAGTTTATCAGTAATCTCAAAAGCCGTTGCCTCAAGATGGTCTTTAGCTCTTCCAATAGTCCCTTTTCTATAAACAGCCTCAGTTAATGAAGGCCCAATGTAAGAATAAGCAACTGTAAGTGCTCCATCAGCAAGTACACCTGCT
This sequence comes from Flavobacterium suzhouense, assembly GCF_042684765.1. NCBI lineage: Bacteria > Pseudomonadati > Bacteroidota > Flavobacteriia > Flavobacteriales > Flavobacteriaceae > Flavobacterium > Flavobacterium suzhouense. The sequence continues at coordinate 7,200 of NZ_JBHUMD010000028.1, forward strand.
GCTTTAAGAGCATCAATCCACATTGCCCAGTCTTCACCTCCCATTACCGTCACAGTATTCTCGATATCCTCTTCAACTGCCGGAGCAATAGAAACTTCAGAAACTTTACCAGTATGGAAATCTACTGTTTTATTAGAGAACGTTTGTCCGATAGGTTTCAATGCCGAACGGTGTAAAACACCTGTTTCAGGATGCATACGAACAGGTGAAGCAAGACTATAAACAATCAGATCAACCTGACCAAGGTCCGCTTTTATAAGATCGATTACTTCTTGTTTTACTTCTTTAGAGAAGGCATCACCATTAATACTTTTAGCATACAGTCCGGCAGCATGTGCTTCTTTTTCAAAAGCAGCAGAGTTATACCAACCCGGTGAAGCTGTTTTTCCTTCAGAAGCAGGCTTCTCAAAAAATACACCTATAGTAGCTGCGTTGCTACCAAAAGCACTGGTAATTCTTGATGAAAGTCCAAAACCGGTAGAAGCACCTATAACAAGTACTTTTTTAGCCCCGTTTATTTCTCCTTTAGACTTTACATATGCTATTTGTTGTTTTACATTTTGCGCAGCTCCCTCAGGATGGGCAGTGAGGCAAATGAATCCTCTCATTCTTGGTTCAATAATCATATCTGTAATGGTATTATTATCTATTAGTTTGTTTTATTGTGGAACGCAAAGATAAAGCGTTTTTTTAGTTGAGCAACGCTTCTGCATGCTTTAAGGCTGATTCTGATATATCCTTTCCTGAAAGCATTTCTGCTATCTCTCTTACCCTCTCTTCATGGCTTAATTTTTTAAGTTCCGATACCGTAGTTTCACCCTGAGTTGACTTAAACACTTTATAATGCTGATTACCCTTTGCCGCAATCTGAGGCAAGTGGGTAATGGCCATTACCTGCATTCCATTACTCATAGCTTTCATGATATCACCCATTTTATGCGCTATCTCTCCGGAAACACCTGTATCAATCTCATCAAAAATAATAGTAGGCAGTTTAGAATAAGATGCTAAAACCGCTTTTACTGCTAGCATGATTCTTGACATCTCACCACCTGAAGCTACTTTTTTAAGCAAACCGAAATCAGTCCCCTTATTTGCTGAAAACAGGAGGCTAACAGCATCCTTGCCATTGTTATGGTAAGTTTCCGACAGGCTCACTTCAAAATTAAAACGTGCATTTGGCATGCCTAACTGAGCTAATATAGCTGTTATACTCTCTGTGAGTACCGGAATGGCCGACTTACGTTTTTCATGTATATTTATAGCCGTCTCATCAATTTGCCCTTTTATCACTTCAGCTTCCCCATTCAGTTTATCAATAGTTCCATCCAGTTCATCAGCAAGAACAACCTTACCATCCAGAGATTCCTGTATAGCAAGCAGCTCATCAACAGTTGACACCTGATGCTTTTTCCCTAATGTATATATCAGTTGGAGTTTTTGATTAACCAACTCAAGTCTTTCAGGATCATCTGTTAGTTTTTCAAAAGTTTCCGAAAGTCCGTCTGCGATATCATCAAACTCGATAAGCAGACTATTAATTCTTTCGAAGAACCCCGAATATTCTGGTGAAAGGCCACTGATCTTTTGCAAAGCAGCTTTAATCTCTTTAAGGTTCTGAATTACACCTATCTGTTCTTCATTAGCTATAGCTAACGCCTTCCCTAACGATTCTTTAATAAACTCAACATTGTTTAGTTTCTCCAACTCGGCTTCCAGTTCTGTTTGCTCTCCGTCTTTAAGATTTGCAGAAAGTAATTCTTGTAAGAGAAATGAATTGTAGTCCTGTTCCTTAGACAAAGCCTCTTTTTGCTCTTGAAGTTTTTTTAATTGCGACTTAATTGATTTGTAAGCTGCCAACTGCTTTTTATAAACTTCAAGAAGTACGGTATTACCCGCTATCGCATCTATTATTTGTATCTGGTATTGCTCGTCAGAAAGTTCACGTGTTTGCTGTTGTGAATGAATATCTATAAGATAACCACCAAGCTCCTGAAGTTCCTGAAGATTAACCGGGCTATCATTTACAAAGGCACGTGATTTACCTGATGGTAAAATTTCTCTTCGAATTATAGTAACCTCTTCATAATCCATATCATTCTCCTCGAAGAATTCTCGTAAATTATAGTCGGCAATACCAAAATGTGCTTCTATCACACATTTTTGCTCTTTATCTTTTAACGATGAAAGATCTGCCCTATTACCCAATACGAGACCTAATGCGCCCAATAAAATAGATTTACCAGCACCGGTTTCACCAGTAATAGTAGACAGCTTATCCGGAAAATCGATATGAAGATGCTCAATAAGAGCAAAGTTTTTAATATGGAGTGTTTGCAACATGTTGTTTACATAATACTATACAAATATAACATTTAACAATAAATAAGAATAAAAGCTATGCAAATAAAAAAGCCTGCAATAAGTGCAGGCTATATATTTAGGACGACTCTCACATATAATCTATCGTATTTGGCTCCATTTAGAACCATTGGTAGGCGAGAGTTTATTTAAGTTCTCTAAAAGTTCAGTTAAAGTTACTGTAGGCCCTCCTGAAAACATAGAAACAATTTCGTCTGACTTTGCATCAAAAAACACCCTGGTCAAAAAAGCATTTGGACGAACACTTTGTACTTTGGCTAAAGTTTTTAAAGAAGCTATCACTTCTTCCTTTGCTTTTTTATGGTCGTCTGCCATTTTATCAAGAGCTAAAAAATGATACTCATACAAAGTATCTCTGAAAGGTGTAAATGTATTTGATAAAAGATCATTTACAAGAAAATACCTGTTTTGGTTAGTTCCTTCTTGTTGCCCCCATCCTTTATAACCGCTACCGGCGCCAAGACTAGCAAGATTTTGGGCTGCCTTATAGTATTCAGTGCCGCCTCCTTTTTGGAAAGAATCTGCATCTAAACCAATAATTATATTAGCATAGAAACCAATTACACCAACAAGGTTATTGCTATCAACGCTGTTTGGATTATAAATAAGATTATCTCCTTCGTTATACCTAAAATTAAAATCCTTGTCGTTAAAGTTAAAGATAGGAGAAGAATAAGTAGAATTATAAACCGGTCTTGAAGACTGAACCTGTAACGTAGCTGTAAAACCAGGCGCATCATAACCCGAAACATTGATAATCATTGAGCACTCAATACGCTCATTTGTTTCAAAATTTCTTGAGGTCCAACGTGTATTGTTTACAAAATCAGTCAGTGCACGTTCAAGTGTTTTAAAAATCTGCGTATTAGCATCAGTAACACGATCATAATTAATCTTAACAGTACAGTTCAACTCCTGGGCATTTGCCACTGAGCCAAACATAAATAATACCGCCACTAGCCATTTATACATTATAATGCGTTTTAATCTTATTTATAATATCCTGCGCAACTTCTTCTTTCGTTTTAAGTTCCAAAGGCTCTTCGTTAAAATCCTTATCTATGAAGGTTACTTTATTAGTAGGTTTACCAAAACCTGCTCCTTCATCATTAAGAGAATTTAAAACAATCAAATCTAAGTTTTTTTTCTTAATCTTCAGTTTTGCATTCTCAATTTCATTTTCAGTTTCAAGAGCAAAACCAATTAAAAACTGATTTTTTTTCTTTTCACCAAGCGAAGAAAGTATATCCTTTGTTTTCTCTAACTCTAAAGTAAGGTTACTGTCACTCTTTTTAATTTTTTGCGGAGCTACATATTTAGGCCTGTAATCAGCAACTGCAGCTGCTGCAACGGCAGTATCCATATCGGCAAAATATTCATGGCAGGCATGATACATCTCTTCCGAAGATGTTACATTAACCACTTTTACAGATGAATGTGACATCTTTAAATGAGTAGGCCCCGTAACCAAAATAACCTCAGCCCCTTCGTCGGCGGCCGCTTTAGCAATATCAAACCCCATTTTACCGGTAGAATGATTACCTATAAAACGTACGGGATCTATCGGTTCGTATGTCGGACCAGCAGTTACCAGTATTTTTTTTCCTCGCAAAGGTAATTTACTTTCAAGATCAGCTTCTAAAAAGGCAACAATATTTTCAGGTTCCGCCATTCTGCCCTCACCCGAAAGACCACTGGCAAGTTCTCCGCTTTCAGCCGGAATCATGATATTCCCAAATGACTGTAAAGCATTGAAACTAGATAAAGTAGACGGATGTTTGTACATATCAAGATCCATTGCCGGGGCAAAATAAACCTGACATTTAGCCGAAAGATATGTTGCAAGTAAAAGATTGTCCGAGTTGCCCGAAACCATTTTAGAAAGTGTGTTGGCTGTAGCCGGAGCAATTAGAAAAAGATCGGCCCAAAGTGCCAGATCTACGTGGTTATTCCATACCGCATTTTCATCTTCTTCATTAAAGAAAGAAGAATGAACCGGATTTTTGGAAAGAGTAGACAATGTAAGGGGTGTAACAAAGTCTTTAGAAGCAGGCGTCATAATGACTTGCACCTGAGCGCCTGCTTTTATAAAAAGCCTTACCAGCGAGGCTGTTTTGTATGCGGCAATACCCCCGGAAATGCCGAGTAAAATTTTTTTACCGCTTAAAACAGACATACTGTAATTATTTATTTTCTCTTCTGTAAGATATTTTATCCTCTAGCCATTCCTGAACAGCCAAAGCATGGGGCTTTGGAAGTTTTTCGTAAAACTTAGAAACCTCTATCTGTTCTTTGTTTTCAAAAATTTCCTCAAGGCTATCATTGTAAGTCGCAAATTCCTCAAGCTTCTCTATCAATTCTTTTTTGATTTCAGTATTGATCTGGTTAGCTCTTCTCGCGATAATGGTAATTGCTTCGTACACGTTACCTGTAGGCTCTTCAATTACATTCTTGTTATAGGTAATTGTGTTAACCGGAGCAGTTGTTTTCTTTAAATCCATGACTCGTTTATTTAGAAAATTTTTGTAATTCAGTATCTATTCTGGCAAGCATCTTATCTGCCTGATCTTTGTATTTTGTTTGCGGGTTAAATTTAACCAACGCATTGTAATTAACTTTCGCTGCTTCCAAACGTTCAGCCATTTTTGTCCATATACTGTTTATTGCCAAACGGTAAGAAGAATCAAATTTGTAAAACAAAGCGTCTTCTTTGTATATAGTTCCCGGATGATCTATAATAAAATTATCCAGCGCTTTAATCGCAGCATTATGATCTCCATTATAATCCGAAATCGTATTGTACTGTTTTGCAATCTCAAAAGCTTTTTTATCAAGCTTATCTCTCAATTCTTTTACAAGTGCATTAGCTTCTGCCATGTATTGCGAATTAGGATAATTATCTACAAAACTCTGAAGTTTATCCAAAGCTTTATAAGTATCAACCTGATCCAAAGAATATACAGGTGAAAGCATATAATAGCTTTTAGCACCTAAAAATGCCGCTTCTTCTACTTTCTCACTTCTTGGATATCCAGCCGTAAAACTTTCAAACTGATAACCTGCTGTATAATACTGCTTTGTCTTGTACAATGCCTGAGAATACATATAAAACATTTTTTCTGCCTGAGGCTTACCTCGGTATGAAGGAGCTATCTGTTCAAAAAGGCGTATAGCTTTAGTATATTTACCTTTTTCATACAGCTTTTCAGCTACTTCATATTTCATCTTAACATCGTCTTTCTTAAGGGCTGTCTGAAACTCACTACACGATGTAAGTGCTAATGCAAAAAAAAGTATATAAAAATATCTTGTCATATTAGTTAGTTATGCTGCAAAGCAGCGGCTGTTTTAAAAGCAACTGCAAAATTAGTTAATAATTATTGAATACAAAATCTTTTTTACAGTCTAATGACCATAAAAAAAGATGCCTTTAACAGGCATCTTCCTTAAAACTTATTTTTATGCTATTTATTGCACAATATCGTGCGATGTAGCTGTAAAATTTTTCATATCATTATCAAACAGATAAAGACCTCCTTTATCATCTCCGATAAGATCAATTTTATCCAGAATTACCTTAGCACTTGCTTCTTCTTCAATCTGCTCAGAGACATACCATTGAAGGAAATTATGCGTAGCATAATCCTTGCTTGTAAGTGCAATATCAACAAGTTCATTAATACTTGCCGAAACTTTTACTTCGTGTTCGTAAAGTTGCCTGAATAGCGCCCTGATTGAAGAATAATCCAGTTTTGGTTCTTCAAGAGCAGAAATAACAGCTTCACCTCCGCGTTGGTTTACATATTTCAAAAGTTTAAGCATATGCAATCTTTCTTCGTCAGACTGTCTGAACATGAAAAGTGCAATACCTTCAAAACCTTTAATCTCAGCCCATGAAGCCATAGCTAAATAAATCTGGGAAGACTCTGCTTCCATTCTAATCTGCTCATTGAGCGCTGCCTGCATTTTATCCGATAGCATAGTAAACTGTTTTAGTGTTGTTATCTATACAAATTAACTGATTTTTTTAACAAAATCACCCAATCTGCCTGCTAAATCTTCGTTAACAGTTACTAAAGGAAGCCTTACAACATCCTCACAAAGTCCTAAATGACTGAATACCGATTTAATGCCCGCCGGGTTACCCTGCTCAAAAATCATATCGATAGCATCGGCTAGTTTATAATGTAGTTTGTACGCTTCATCAACTTTTCTTTCACGCCCAAGACGTACCATATCAGAGAAATCTTTAGGAAAGCCTTCTGCAATTACAGAAATTACCCCTGCTCCACCGGCAAGAACCATTGGAAGCGTAACCATGTCATCACCTGAGATTACAAGAAAGTCTTTTGGACATCCCTGAATTAGTTTCATGGCCTGAACAATGTCTCCAGCTGCTTCTTTAATTGCCACAACATTTTTAAAATCGTTTGCAAGACGGATAACCGTAGCAGGAAGCATATTGCTTGCTGTTCGTCCCGGAACATTATATAAGATTACAGGAATCGGAGATGCTTCGGCAACTGCTTTAAAATGCTGGTAAATCCCTTCCTGTGTTGGCTTATTATAATAAGGAGAAACCGAAAGTATAGCAGCAAAAGCTGAAAGATCACGCGTTTTAAGTTCTTCAACAACTTCAGCAGTGTTGTTTCCGCCAACACCAAGCACCACAGGCAGCCTGCCAGCATTTGCCTTTAACACGGTCTTTATAACAAGTTCCTTCTCATCTTTGGTAAGAGTGGCAGCTTCTGCTGTAGTACCTAATACCACAAGATAGTCTATACCACCATCTACCTGATAGTTCACGATTCTTTCCAGTGCCTCAACATCTACTGAAAAGTCTTTTTTAAACGGAGTAATTAGCGCAACGCCCGTTCCTGTTAATGACTGCATGTTAAATTTTATTTAGGATTTTTAAATACTTAATTAATTCTGAGATAAACTCAGCATGTTTTTCTACCTGACTGCTTATCATAAAGTTATTCAGGCGTTTGTCTACACTGGCAAAACCTACTTTAAATTTCGCTTTCGATTTTATTGTTGCCAGCAGCAAAGGTGCTTTTTCAATATCATAGTAGCTGATAAGCATATCAAACGGCTTATTTATAAATTCCGCCACATCTTCTTTTGTAAACACACCGGATGCCGATATATCCCTGCGAGTATAATGACAATACTCTATTACTTCCTTCTTCTTTACACGCTCTTTAAAACTAAGCGTCTTAATATTTTCTTCATTTATACCGTTGGCAACCAAATCGGATATAAGACTTTCTCTATCAGAAAAATAACTTTCATCTATAAGGATCCCGACCGAATTAATAATCTCTGAATCTGCAACGGGTTTATACCCGCTTAAACTTTTCTTAATTATCTTTTTAAGGGCAAAATCTTTAATAAACTTTAAAAACATAGTACTTTTACTTGTCGATTACAAAATTAATTCAAATAACGGTCATCACAATGACATTAGCAAGAAAGTATAACACAGCCTTTCAGAGGTTTGTTTTATTTTTAACAATACCACTATTTATAGCCTGTAGCACTGCCGGACTGTATAATACCCGTGTAGAAGCATCAAAAACAAGCATAAATGCAACATTATCGCAGGATAATACCATAGAAAATTACATTTCTCCCTATAGAGACACTATCACAAAGGCTTTAAGCGCAGTCATTTCTTACGCTCCCGAAACATTTGACAAAAGCAAAGGTAAGTGGAATACAACAATTGGCAATATGCTTGCTGAAGCAACTTTTAAAAGAGCCGACAAATTATTCTATGCTACAGAAAAAAAACACATAGACGCCTGTATGCTCAATCATGGAGGCATCCGTTCCATCATACCAAAAGGTCCCGTAACACAACAAACCGCTTACGAAATCATGCCTTTCGAAAACAGCCTGAAAGTTGTAGCCCTGAAAGGAATGCAAATTCGTGAGATGGCCGCCTATATCGCCCGTGAAGGCAGGCCACATCCATTGGCAGGGATAACCATAACCCTTAACTCAGAGAATCAGGTTACCGCGATAGCCATACAGGGCAAACCTTTAGAAAATGAGCAAACCTACTATATCGCTTCAATAGATTACCTGATAAGCGGTGGCGACAATATGCAGTTTTTCGCAACCAATGAAGGTATCTACGACCTTAATTATAAATTGCGTGACCTATATATAGATTATTTTAAAGAGACTGATACCCTGCCGGTAATAACCACCCAACATATAATAATCAAATAGCCATGAACAGAAGGGACTTTATACAAAAAACAGCTGCTGCTTCAGCATTGGCTATGGGCGGATTATCACTGAGCAGTTTTGCCGCGCCTACTGTAAAAAAAATAACGATACTGCATACCAATGACGTGCACAGCCATATTGACCCCTTCCCTGCCGATGATCCTAAATATGCTAATTTAGGCGGTGCAGCAAGAAGATCGGCGGTAATACAACAAATCAGGCAGGAAAACCCCAATACCCTGCTTTTAGATGCCGGAGATATTTTTCAGGGTACACCCTACTTTAATTTTTATGGTGGAGAGCTTGAGTTCAAACTCATGAGCATGATGCAGTACGACCTGGCAACAATGGGCAACCATGATTTTGACAACGGCCTTGAAGGTTTTAAAAAACAATTACCTCACGCAAAGTTTGACTTCGTATCAGCAAATTATGATTTTAAGAATACCATTCTCGACGGATTGGTAAAACCTTATAAGATCTTTATAAAAGACGGTATTAAGATAGGCGTATTCGGATTAGGTATTGAACTGTTCGGACTTGTAGAAAAGAAAAACTATCAGGAAACCGTTTATAACGATCCGCTTGGTGTAGCGCAGGATATGGCACGTACGCTTCGCCATCATGAAAAATGCGATTTAGTGATATGCCTGTCTCATCTTGGATTTATGTATAAGGACGAAACCTCTAAAATATCCGACCTTACCCTGGCACGCAACACCAAAGATATTGACCTTATCATTGGAGGACATACCCACACTTTCCTTACCAAGCCTTATATCGAAAAAAATACCGAAGGCAAAGAAGTCTTGGTAAACCAGGTAGGCTGTTACGGACTTAACCTTGGCAGGATAGACTTTTATTTTGAAGAAGGAAAAATGTCATCTAAAGGGAAGACGATTGTGGTTTAAAGATTATCATGCTTTTTAATGTCAATAGCAGATCTTCTCTTTTTAAATATTTTAATAATAGGAGATAGTAATAATGATATAACTAATCCTTCTACAAAAAAAATTCCAAGAAAAATCAATGCCGCGATTAAATCGCCTTTATCCTGCATTGCCGCAACGTATCCTTTATCAATAATTATACTTAAAAAATACGAACAAAAATAAGCAAGCATCAATAGTTCAATAGCCAAAACTACAATTTTAAAAGGCAACAATATAACTTTACGATTGCTAAAAAATAATCCTAAGACAAGCAAAACAGGAGCAACAAAAAAAAACAATACAAATTGTATATTATCTGTTTTTATATTACTTACATACTTATTAAATACATATAAAGAAGGAAATAAAAAGATAGTGATAACATAAAACACTACAAACCCCTTCCACGGATTATAATTGTCTTTTTGAACTAAAAATTCTTCTTCTTTTAATAGATCTTCCATGAAACAAATATAATAGTTTGCTTCGATAGTGTAAATTTGAAAATACTATGCCGCAGTAATCAGTTCAAACCTTTCGTCTTTATCAATAAGTTCAGCTTCGGTACCGGTATAAAGAATCTCTGCTGCTTTCTCAAAAATAATAGCTTCGTGTACTTCATATTCCTCAAGAGGGATCTCGAGCAGCAGATAGGTGTTAAAATCAGTAGTGGTTTCTAAGTGGTTGCGAAGGTCTTCGCAGGAGCCTGTATCGCCGCAGCGCATACTTAGCAATTTTGCTTCTTTTTCTGCGACGCTTTGAGCCGCCTTTGCCAAAAAGTTTTCAGTTTCCTTCAGTACATCTTCAAATCCCGACTTACAACTTTCCGGGAGCTGCAATACAATAAAGTAGTAGTTCCTCATAGTGTAACGATTTTAATGGTGCTCTAAAATACTAATAAAATCTTAACAAACAACCGTTATTAACAATTTAATGACAGTTATGAACAATAAAGCTGTTAATATTGTTAATAAGTCGAATTATTCTTTCACATTAACCTTACTCCTTCGCTTTATTAAAGCAGAAGCCATGTAAATAACTCCAAAGGAAAATAAAAGCTCAATTACAAAATACACAACACAGGACCACAACAACGCATAGAGATCAATAGATGAAAAAGATGGCCGTACAAAAACAATCTTAACCATGTTTATAACAAGGTTAGGTATAGTATAGCTTAAAGCAAACCCTGTTAAAGCCAGTATCTTTACTTTTCGCTCAATAAAAAAGTTATTGCTGTCAGACGTAAACATAACTACCGCCATAAGCAATGGCAGCAGCAGAAAAACCAGAAACAATACAACACCATTAAGATTAGTCAGCCAAAAAGATGTTATAACCTGCAACAACATGACCTGCACAATGGCTATACCGTAAAACTTTACAAACAATCGCCACGGATTGTATTTGGGTTTTATAAATTCTTCTTCTTTGAGTAAATCTTGCATGGGGTAAATATAGAGATTTCTCCGTCATTTCGAAGAATGAGAATCTATTCTTCCTTAATCTGTGACAAATCAATACCCAGTTTAGCAAACTCCTTTTCACCAAGTGGTGTAATATAATAGTGTTTATCGCCGGGCTTTTCTTTAGCTATCCATTGCTTTTCTATAAACTGTTCCAAAAGCAATGTACCAAGCTTACCGCCCAGATGCGAATAACAGATTTTTGCAGGTTTATGAGATGTGGACATGTTCAATAATTAAGATTATTTCTTTTCATCCAACTATCAAGTGAATCGGGATCAAGATTATTTCCTAATTTATATTTATTCTTTGTCAAATACCCACATTTAACTCCTCTTAAATATATATGAGGAGGTGATAAAGAATAAGGATTATTAGGACTTTGTAAACCATATATACTACCATACAAACCATAGGGATTCTTTATTGAAGACAATGAATATCTACTACCATATAGACCATAATCATTAGATATAGATTCTAAATCATATTTGCTTAATGACAACTTTCCTAAAAATTTGCCATCTTCAGCAATCAAAAAAGATTGATTAAGCCTTATTCTTTCATTTATTTCCATAAAAAAAGTTATTAAGTAATATTTAGTTTTCAATAATTCTAAAAGCAATTTAAACATTTTTTTACACCAAAACATCCCCTACCAAAATCTATCAGTTAAACAAAACAACAAGCTAGCGCGAGCGTCACGCTCGTGTCTTTTATTGTGGGCACGAGCAGGATGCTCGCGCCGGCTAAGAGAATGGAAGATAGTCATAAGAAAAGGCAGCAACATAAAATTATATTAGGCCGATCTCGGTTTTTTCACAGGAGTTGCTTTTTTTAAAGGAGTTGCTTTTTTTACCTCATTTGAAATTTTATTTACCTTTTGTATCTTTTCTTCATGATTTGATTTATTCATTTCCGATAAAATATCCTCTAAAGTATTTGGTTTAGATTCTAAATAAATAAAGTCTTCCTTAAAAATATCTTTATAAACTTCTTTAAAATCATCCCTTTTACGGAGTTTACTAAAAAGAGGCCATTCTCTATACGAATCTTTGGTTATATGTTTATTGCTATCACCTATAGACCTCATTGTATCTAATACAGATTCATAATTTTCTCTCAAAATATGAATTGCTAATTTGAATTTATCATTTGTTGCAGACCAATCGTGTGCATTTAAAACTTTTGTACATTCTTCCCTATTATCAGACAAATAATAAGCTAACGCTTTATTAACTGTAAACACACAAACTATTTCTTGATCATGATGTTTTCTCAAAGTGTCAGTGGCAAATTTTAACAGATTTATTGCCAATGTATAGTGCCCTTTATTTAAAAGCTGATAACATACTTCATTTAAATGAACATCTGCTTCTAATAAATCATCAGGACGTAATTTTCTCCAAATAACATGCCCTAATTTTACACCGATTTCAAATAACACTTCATAACATTTAGAAAAATAATCTGGTTCCGCAGTTAACTTTTCACCAATAACATTTTTCTCAGAATTTACAACACCATTTTCCCTACAGACTTCTAAATACTGCCTCGAAACAATCCCATTACAATGCACAAAAAGATTTCGTCTTTCTGTAACCTCAATGAAATCGCTAAAACTTGGTAAATCTTTCCTGAGAGGAATATTTAATTTATTTTCTAACCATTTAAATTGTTTCAAATGACTCTCACGGAGCACAGACTCAACCTCTTTTTCAACAATAAATTCCCTAGCTTCATTGATTGAAGTAAACTTAATTAATTCGGAAAATAGAATATTTTTTTCTGAATAATTTAACAATTCAGGTTGTGCCACAAACATAGTTCTTATTAAGCCTCCTAAATAAGAATCATACTGACTCACAAATGAAACTACAAAATTTATAGGTAGAAGACTATATGCTAAATTAGTAGTTTCAACTACATCGGTCAATTCAAGAAAAACTTTAATTTTTTCGGGAGGTATAACAAGCTTAACTGTTTTCTCCGATTTGCTATTTTCAGGATCGTTATCATCTTCATCTTCTAAACTACCTTCTTCTATTAAGCCATTTTCTTTTATAAATTTTTGAACATGTTTGGATTCCTGAACTCTTTTGACACTCAAAAGTTTCATAACCAACGGAACAATATCAGCTTGTGCCTCTATGTGTTTTATAAAAGTATTTATTTCAGCTCTAAAATTTGGCTGTATAACATTATCGTCTTTATTTTCCATTATTTCAATTTTAAATTAGTAACAAACAATACATTCAAAAGAAATTTGTTCGAAACATAAACAAAAATTTAACACGAAAACATCCCTATCAATAGGTATATTTCTCTCTCAAAACCTCTCCGTTAAATAAAACCCCATTTCCAAAAAAAACCTTATTTTAGCCCTACTAAATAATTACAATGATTTCTGAAACCCAATTTCAGCACGAATTACAGCTTATTATCGTCAATGCCATCCGTGAAGACGTAGGCCCCGGCGATTACAGCTCACTGGCCTGTATACCGGCTTCGGCTACAGGAAGAGCAAAACTGCTGGTTAAAGACACCGGTATCCTTGCCGGGGTAACTTTTGCCCAACAGGTTTTTAACTATGTAGATCCACAATTACAAATAGAAGTTTTTATACACGACGGTACTCCGGTAACCCACGGCGACGTGGCGTTTCACGTTTCGGGGTCGTCGCAAAGCATACTTAAAGCCGAAAGGCTGGTACTTAACGCCATGCAACGTATGAGCGCTATTGCTACCAAAACTGCCAGCTATGTAAAACTACTGGAAGGCACAGGCACTAAAGTGCTTGATACCCGCAAGACCACGCCGGGCATCCGTGCGATCGAGAAATGGGCCGTGAAAATTGGCGGCGGTGAAAACCATCGTTTTGCGCTTTACGACATGGTAATGCTTAAAGACAACCATATCGACTTTGCCGGAGGTATTACTCCTGCCATACAAAAAACTCAGGAATACCTTAAAGTGAACAACCTTGACCTTAAGATCATTGTTGAGGCGCGTGATCTGGAGGAAGTACGTGAAATCATTTCGAATCCGGGTGTGTACCGCATATTGCTTGATAATTTTGATTACAATCAGACCCGCGAAGCTGTTGCACTTATTGGTGATTACTGCCAAACGGAATCATCGGGAGGTATTAACGAGCAGACAATGCGCCACTATGCCGAGTGCGGTGTTGATTACATCTCTTCGGGCGCACTGACGCATTCTATCTACAATATGGACCTTAGCCTAAAAGCATTTTAATGTCAATAGAACTGGAACATAAACTCGAGCGGATTCCCGTTGTTAAGCATATTGTACGTTTCGGCAAAAGCATCAAGATCCCGTTTGGCGAAGGGCTTACCCTTTACCATCTTCTGGAGCTGTACATAACCGGCATCATCAAAGGGGATATCTCTTATCGTGCCGGAGCAATTGCATTCAGCTTTTTTATGTCGCTGTTTCCATTTGCGCTTTTCCTGCTGAATCTTATTCCATACATTCCTCTTGAAGGTTTTGAGGCTGATTTCATGGAATTTGTAGCCGACAATGTTCCTCCCAACACCTATGGCGCGATTGAAGGCATCCTTAAAGATATCCTTAGTAACAGTCAGAGCGGATTGTTATCCTTCGGTATCCTTTTTGCCATACTCCTTATGAGCAACGGTATGAATGCCATATTAAGTGGCTTTCAGAGCAGCCTTCATATTACCATAAAACGAACTTACTTCAGACAATATGCTGTCGCTATAGGGCTGTCCCTTTTCTTTGCTGTACTGCTAATAGTTACTGTAGCGTCTATTGTAACCATCGAGGTTGTTATTCATAGTTTAATATCCAGGGGCTTTTTAAGTGATGATGTTTACCTGCTGAAATTTGGCCGTTACGCGATCCTTATATTAATGGTGCTTACCATAACCTCTCTATTGTTCAAATACGCAGCAAAGGAAACCCGTACCGCTGCTTTCTTTAGTTATGGGTCGGTTTTAAGCACGGTATTATTCGGATTAACCTCCTATGGATTTGGAATTTACGTTTTACGCTTTGCCAAATACAACCAGCTTTACGGATCTATTGGCACGCTCCTTGTATTAATGCTTTATATATGGATAAACTGTTTTATTCTGTTGTTAGGCTTCGAATTAAACGCGCTTATTCATAAATTAAAACGAAAAAATTTATATATTTAACAAAAACTAAAAAGCATTTTTATGAAACGAGCAATTTTTACATTCTTATTCGTTGTTGTAGCAGGCATTATGTCTGTTAGTGCGCAGGTTACAGGCCGATGGAAGACCATTGACGACGAAACCGGAAAAGAAAAATCTATTGTAGAGATCTACGAGCAGAACGGGAAAATCTACGGTAAAGTAGTTGAGATCCTTAATCCTGCCAAAAAAGACGCTAAATGCGATAAATGTTCAGGCTCCGATAAAGGAAAGCCAATTCTTAATCTTATAATAATCAAAGGACTTACCAAAGATGGTGACGAATACACCGATGGTGACATCCTTGACCCTAACAAAGGTAAACTATACAGCTGTACCATAAAACTGGACGGTAAAGACAAACTTAGCGTACGCGGTTATATGGGTATTTCCCTGCTTGGTCGTTCTCAAACGTGGCACAGAGTTAAATAAGTTACTGAGTTCCGGGTTTAGAGTTTCGAGTTACCACTCAGCCGGAAATCATACAGAATATATAAACACTTCCTTACGGAGGTGTTTTTTTATGCACAAGAGTGAGCATTCCCCTCCTCCGGAGGGGTAGCTGAAAGCCGGGGTGGGATTTATCAAGTTATTAAAATCAACCACTCCACCCTGCGGGCACCCCTCCGAGGGAAGGGAAACCAATCAGCCCGACAACCGAAAACTAACAACTGACAACCACAAAAAATCTTATATTTGTAGTTCAAATCCTGTATATGCCTTTTTTCATAGAAGTTGTACTGCCACTGGCACTTGCCAAATCTTTTACCTACTCCGTTAATGAGGCTGAATATGCCTTTTTACAGACAGGTATGCGCGTAGCAGTTCCTTTTGGAAGAAACAAAATATATACAGCACTGGTACTCACAAAACACCAGACTCCTCCACAACTTTATGAAGCAAAAGACATCCATCAAATACTGGATGACTACCCTTTGGTTACCCAAAAACAGATTGACCACTGGCAATGGATCGCCTCTTACTACATGTGCAATATTGGTGAAGTGTACAAAAGTGCCATGCCCAGTAGCTTCCTTCTGGAAAGCGAAACCATCATCTCTTCACGCCCCGACTTCAATGTTCAGGATGAAGAGCTATCAGATGACGAATACCTTATTTACGAAGCATTGCAAAAGCAATCGGCACTAAAAGTGCAGGAGGTGGTTTCGATACTCAATAAAAAAACGGTATTACCGGTCCTTAACAGGATGATTGCAAAAAATGCCGTATCGCTTCAGGAGGAAATAAATGAAAAATACAAACCTAAGACCATTCGCTACATCCGTTTGCAGGAAGAGTTCATGCAACAGGAGCAGCTAAGCGAACTCATGGAGTTACTCTCACGTGCCCAAAAACAACGTGAGGCCGTTATGCAGTTCTTTCAGCTACAGGCTACCGAGAAGAAAGCAATCTCAGTTAAAATGCTTACCGAAGCCGGTACAACTGCAGCAGTAATAAAGTCCCTGATTGACAAAGGCATTTTTGAAGAATATCACCTCGAAGAAGACCGCGTTCAATTTGAAGGGTCTAACGAAGCTGGCTTTGCTCTAAGCCCGAAACAACAGCAGGCTTTTGAAGAAATAAAAACGAGTTTTACGCAAAAGGATGTCACACTATTACACGGAGTTACCTCCAGCGGTAAGACAGAAATTTATATAAAACTAATAGAAGAATACATTGCCACCGGAAAACAGGTACTTTACCTGTTACCCGAGATCGCCCTTACCACCCAGTTAGTCGTAAGGTTAACCGCTTATTTTGGCAATGAGGTAGCGGTCTTCCATTCTAAATATACTAACAACGAACGTGTGGAAACCTGGCAACAGGTATTAGCGGGATCGGAGAAAGCTAAAGTTGTAATCGGAGCGCGATCAGCTTTATTCCTGCCTTTCTCTGATTTAGGACTTATTATTATTGATGAAGAGCACGAACAAACCTTTAAACAGGTTGACCCTGCTCCACGATACCATGCCCGCGATGCGGCAATAGTTTTAGCCAACGCCCTTCAGGCAAAAGTATTGCTGGGCTCGGCAACTCCGGGTATAGAAACCTATTACAATGCCTCGCATGGCAAGTACGGTTATGTTGAAATAAGGGAACGTTTTGGCAACGTAATGCCTCCTGAAATTATATTAATAGATCTTAAAGATAAATACAAACGCAAACGCATGACCGGACATTTCAGTGATGAGATGATCGATGCGATTGCCGAAACCCTATATAATGGAAAACAAGTCATACTATTCCAGAACCGCAGAGGATTTTCTCCGTGGGTAGAATGTATGACATGTGGCCACGTTCCGCAATGTCCACAATGCGACGTAAGTCTTACCTACTACAAATACAAGAATGCGCTGCGATGCCATTATTGCGGTTACAATATTGCCAATCCTACCAATTGCCATAAATGTCATTCCACCGACCTTAACACCAAAGGTTTTGGAACCGAACAAATTGAACTGGAACTGAAGTCACTTTTCCCGAATAAGAATTCGTGGCGAATGGATCAGGACACTACCCGGGGCAAGCATGGCTATGAAAAGATAATAGACTCTTTTAAAAACCGTGAGATAGATATATTGGTCGGTACACAGATGCTTGCCAAAGGACTGCATTTTGACAACGTTGGCATGGTCGGCATCATGAATGCCGACAATATGCTATACCAACCTGATTTCCGGGCGTTTGAACGCGCCTATCAGATGATGGTACAGGTTGCAGGACGTGCAGGACGAAAAGACGTCAGAGGAAAAGTTTACATCCAGACGTATAATCCTTTGCACAATATCATTCAGCAGGTTACCACCAATGACTATACAGCGATGTACAAAGAACAGGTATACGAAAGACACAACTTTAAATACCCTCCTTTTTACAGACTTATAAGAATCACTTTACGTCATAAGGATTATGAAAAATTAAAAGACAGTGCGTTATGGCTCTATAATGTGCTTACTCAGAATATTGGTGTTCCGGTACTGGGCCCGGAAGAACCCGGCATTAACAGGATAAGGAATGAATACATCCGCACTATAATGATAAAAATTCCCGGAGGTATGCCGTTGGGTAATACTAAAAAGAATATTGAAAGAACACTTTCCAGCTTTGAAGCCGTGCCACAGTACAGACCTGTAAGAGTAACCATAAATGTAGACCCATATTAGAAGACATAAAAAAAACCGAAGCATTTAACTTCGGTTTTTTTATTTTATTTATTCAGAGCTTTCGCCAAATCTTCTTTTTTATTTCGGCTGAGCGGTATTTTAGTATTACCAATCTCAGCAAATTTGCTATTGAAACGATCAACCTTATCTATATTAATAATAAACGATTTATGTACTCTTAAAAATTTCTCTGAAGGCAATTCACTTTCAAAAGATTTCATAGTAGACAATACAAGGTGGGTTTCATCTTCAGTGTTTAACTTTACATAGTCACCAAAAGCTTCAATCCATTTTATTTTTGATATAAAAATCTTAAAGTTCTTAAGGTTACTTTTTATAAAGATAAAATCACCATCATCTTCAACCGTTTCTTTTTTGCGTTGCGCAGCTTCAATAGCCTTTTGAACGGCTTTATTAAAGCGGTCTTTTGTAATAGGTTTATGCAAATAATCAACTGCTGCATAATCAAAAGCCTTTAAAGCATAATCTGATTTCGCAGACACAAAGATAATCTGGGGCCTTGTCTTAAGGCCGTCTAACAGGTCAAATCCACTCTGTACCGGCATCTCTATATCAAGAAAAAGCAAGTCTACATTCTTATTAAGGATGCAGCTCCTGGTTTCCGACGCATTGGAAAAATCTCCCACAAGAGTAAGGTCTGGGTGTTCATTAACCAGTTTAGCGATGGTTATCCTATGTATTGTACTATCATCGACAACAACACAGTTTAGTTTCATTGGCTTTTATTAATTAGAATGTTCAGTAAATTTTTTCTTTTTGGGCTGGAAGAATACAAATATAAATAAAAAAAACCGTTTTTTTAACACAAGGAAAATCAAATTTTATGATTGCACATTAAATATAAATTACTATTTTTGCACCCAATTTTATAACAAATAAATACTTTGTATTATGAATCACTATGAAACTGTTTTCATTTTGAATCCCGTTTTATCTGAAACTCAGGTAAAGGAAACAGTAAGTAAGTTTGAAGATTACCTTACTTCACGTGGAGCCAAAATGGTATCAAAAGAGGATTGGGGCCTTAAAAAACTGGCTTATGAAATCCAAAACAAAAAAAGCGGATTCTACACGCTTTTCCAATTTGAAGCTCCGGCTGATATCCTAATCGGATTTGAAACTGAGTTCCGTCGTGACGAGAGAGTTATGCGTTTCTTAACTGTTGCTCTTGACAAACACGCTGTATCTTGGGCAGAAAGAAGAAGGGAAAAACTAAAATCTAAAGCAAACTAATTATGTCTACAATAGAGCAATCAGCTAAAGGCAAAAAAGACGGAGATATCAGATATCTTACGCCTCTAAACATAGAGACAAACAAAACTAAAAAGTATTGTCGTTTCAAAAAATCAGGAATCAAATATGTTGATTATAAAGATCCTGATTTCCTATTGAAATTCGTTAACGAGCAAGGTAAAATCCTTCCTCGTCGTTTAACAGGTACTTCTCTAAAATACCAGAGAAAAGTTTCTGTAGCAGTAAAAAGAGCACGTCATTTAGCATTAATGCCATATGTGGCTGATTTATTAAAATAAAAACGAGTCATTGTAATGGAACTTATACTTAAGCAAGACGTTCAAAATCTAGGATTTAAGGACGATGTAGTTACAGTTAAAGCCGGATATGGCCGTAACTACCTAATACCTCAAGGATTTGCTACTATGGCAACTCCAACAGCTAAAAAAATACTAGCTGAAAACTTAAAACAACGTGCTTTTAAAGAGCAAAAATTAGTAGATGACGCTAAGAAAACTGCTGAAGCTCTTAAAGCCCTTGAAATAAAAATTACTGCTAAAGCAGGTGGCGAGAAACTATTTGGTTCTGTAACCAATGCTGATATCGCTGAAGCTCTTGAGAAAGCTGGTCAGCCAATCGAGAAAAAATACATCACTAGCGGAATAGTTAAACGTACAGGTAAATATACTGCTAACGTAAGACTTCACCGTGATGTTATCGTTGAGCTTGCTTACGAAATCGTTGCTGAAGCACAACAGTAATTTTCAGAATTATATGAAAAGCCTTCCTTTTGGAAGGCTTTTTTATTTATACATATTTCAAAGCCACAATGAACTTTGTAACTTTGCCGCTTTGAAACTTTGCAACTTACACTATGAAATACGCAAGACTTACCAAACAACAACTGGAAGAACTTCATCCTGAATTTGTACGTTTTCTGGCTTCTCAGCAGATCGATAAAACAGAATGGGACAAGCTGAAAGAAGAAAAGCCCGAAGTAGCCGAACAGGAAATCGATGTTTTCTCAGATATGATATGGGACAGCGTTCTGGAAAAAGCAGAATGGCTGGAGCATTATTCCAAAAACCATATATTTCTTTTTAAACTTGATCAGGAAGGAATGGAAAGCATCGTTATACACGCACACAACACTCCTGCCGACTTTATGACCGAAAGCGGACTGATATGGCTTAACGAGAATATTTTCTCAGATGAAGTACATCTTACACGCGGTAAAAAAGCCTTTGGCGAAGACCGAAAAGCAGAAATATTCAGTCTGATAGAACAGGGTGCCATACTGAGTGACGGTGTACTGTACGGACAAATAGAAGATATGTTTTAAAAATCGCCTTAGGGCGATTTTTTATTTAAATTCATCATTTATAATACTAGTGATTTTCGGAAAGTTGGTTAAATTAGCAGGGCAAACAAACATTTGATACATGGATATCCTTGAAACCATTCAGGCACTGCGCGAAGAGCTTAATCAACACAATCATAATTACTACGTATTAGACAATCCTACCATAAGTGACCTTGAGTTTGATATGAAGCTCAAAGAGTTACAGATCCTTGAAGCTAAGTACCCTGAATATTTTGACGAGAACTCCCCTACCCAGCGTGTTGGCGGTGCTATAACCAAAAACTTCAACACTATTGTTCACGAAAGACGAATGTACTCTCTTGACAATGGTTATTCTAAAGATGAACTGCTGGAATGGGAAAAACGCGTACAGAAAGGTTTGGGTACCCATAAGGTAGAATATGTTTGCGAATTAAAATATGATGGTGCTTCTATAAGCATTACTTATGAAAATGGAGTGCTTTCTAAAGCCGTAACCCGAGGTGACGGTTTTCAGGGTGACGAGGTTACTACCAACATCAAAACTATTAAAGCTGTTCCTTTAAAACTGAAAGGCAACAATTATCCTGAAAAATTTGAAATACGCGGCGAGATAATCCTTCCATTAGAGGGATTTGCTAAAATGAACCAGGAGCTGATAGAAATTGGTGAAACGCCATATTCTAACCCTAGAAATACAGCATCGGGCAGCTTAAAACTTCAGGACAGTGCCGAAGTTGCGAAACGCCCTCTTGACTGTTTACTATATTTTGTGGTAGGTAACAACCTGCCATTTGAAACACAATTTGAAGGACTTGAGAAAGCGCGCCAATGGGGTTTTAAAGTACCTAAGCAATCAGAACTTGCCAAAAGCATGGATGATGTTTTTGCATTCATAGATCATTGGGATACACACCGCCATGACCTCCCTTATGAAACTGATGGCGTAGTTATCAAAGTAAATGACCTGCACCAACAGGATGAGCTTGGCTACACTGCCAAATCACCACGTTGGGCCATTGCCTATAAATTTAAAGCAGAACGTGTTACCACACGCCTTAACTCAATATCTTATCAGGTAGGAAGAACAGGAGCAATAACACCTGTTGCCAACCTTGAACCGGTACAACTTGCCGGAACTATTGTAAAACGCGCATCGCTTCACAATGCCGACCAAATAGAGAAACTCGATGTTCGTGTTGGTGATGAAGTATTCGTAGAAAAAGGCGGTGAGATCATACCTAAAATTATTGCTGTAGATTTTACCAAACGTCAGGAAGATTCAACACCGACAATTTATATTGATAAATGCCCTGAGTGCGATACACCTTTAGAACGCAAAGAAGGCGAAGCGCAGCACTACTGCCCTAACTTCTATGGTTGTCCGCCACAAATTATCGGGCGAACACAACACTATATTTCGCGTAAAGCAATGGATATTGAAGGTCTTGGTGGAGAAACCGTTGCCCTACTGTATAATGCTGACCTCGTTCACAATTATGCCGACCTATATGACCTGAAAAAAGAACAGGTGGTTCCGTTAGAGCGTATGGCTGACAAGTCGGCGCAGAATCTTATTGACGGTATTGAGAAATCAAAACAAGTACCGTTTGAGCGCGTGCTATATGCATTAGGTATCCGTTATGTTGGTGAAACCGTAGCCAAAAAACTGGCAAAACATTATAAGTCTATTGATAATCTGGCGAATGCATCCTTGATGGATCTTATCCTCGTGGATGAGATTGGCGAACGTATAGCGCAAAGCGTTATCGCTTTCTTTGAAAATGAAGAGAACCGCAAAATCGTTGAGCGCCTTAAAGGTTATGGTGTTCAGTTGGAAAAATCGGCTGATAATAATACCAGCGTGAGTGACAAACTTGCCGGAAAAACCTTTGTGGTATCAGGAGTGTTTGAGAAATTCTCCCGTGACGATCTTAAAAAAGCAATTGAAGACAACGGCGGTAAAGTAGGAAGTTCTATTTCTTCTAAAACACATTATGTAGTAGCCGGCGATAATATGGGGCCTGCAAAACTAGAGAAAGCAACGCAACTTGGTGTAGCGATTATCAGTGAAGATGATTTTCTAGAGATGCTTAGTAACTGAGAATCTTAGATACTGAGGCAAAAAATAAACTGGAATGAAGGACTACATAAAGATTATATTATCATTAATGTTAGCCTCATGTGGAAAAACAACTCCACAACTAACTGCTATGGAAAGTAATAAAGTAAACAACGATTCTATTTCAGGCAGTTATAATATTATTTCATTTCAAAATGAAGTAATACCCTCATGTAATTTACATATAGATATAGTTAAATCCGGAAAAGAATACAAATATTACTTAACAAGTAATCAAAGAAATGTAAAAGGTCAAGTGAAAATTTTTCAGGAAAATTCAACTCCAAAAGAGTTAGTGCTAGAATTTATTGGCTTGCAATACGATAGTTATGATGAGCGTTACAATGATCGTCCTAATGTTGGTGGAATTCTTCTAAATGATACATTAACAATTCAGGTTTATGGTAATAGCATGAATGAGTATGTAAAACTAGGTGAATGTGAACCAAAATACATTACACTTGTAAAGCAATAATAAAAACATTAATATCAAAACTAAGACCCTCAGAACCTTTAAAAGAAATGCTCTTTAACTCCATACAATTTGCTGTTTTCCTGCCATTAGTTTTTTTACTCTATTGGTGGATAGGCCCTAAAAATCTTCGCAAGCAAAATATACTTCTTTTTGTAGCCAGCTACTTTTTTTATGCGTGCTGGGATTGGCGTTTTCTTTTCCTACTGATGTTTTCTACACTATTAGATTACTTCACAGGATTGAAAATGGAAAACTGCAAAAGCCTGAAAAATAAAAAATTCTGGTTTTGGCTCAGCATCCTCATAAACCTGGGGTTCCTTGGAGTTTTTAAATATTATAACTTTTTTGTAGAAAGCTTTGCACAGGCAGTTGCCAACTTTGGACTAACGGTTCATCCTACCATTCTTAATATTATTTTGCCTGTAGGTATTTCATTTTATACTTTTCACGGATTATCCTATGTTATAGACATATACAAAGGCAGAATTACCGCAGAAAAAAACTTTATAGACTATGCACTTTTTGTGAGTTTCTTCCCTTTGCTGGTGGCAGGACCTATTGAACGTGCTACCCACTTACTACCTCAGCTAAAACGCGAACGCGTTTTTAATCTGGATAACATGAAAGACGGCCTCCGCCAGATACTCTGGGGGTTATTCAAAAAAGTTGTAATCGCCGATCAGTGCGCTCAGTATGCCAATCAGATATTTAATAATTCTGACGAACTGAATGGCAGCAGTCTTGCTTTTGGAGCATTATTCTTTACATTCCAGATGTATGGCGATTTTTCAGGCTATTCGGATATTGCAATTGGTACAGCGCGTCTTTTTGGAGTAGATCTGTTACGCAATTTTGCTTATCCATATTTCTCCCGGGACATCGCAGAATTTTACAGGAGATGGCATATTTCATTATCCAGCTGGTTAAGGGACTATGTTTATATTCCGCTTGGCGGTAGCAAAACCAATACTCCTAAAATGATACGAAATATTTTTATCGTTTTCATTCTGAGTGGTTTTTGGCATGGAGCCAACTGGACATTTATAGCCTGGGGAACGCTCAATGCTATATACTTTTTGCCGCTCATTCTTACAAACACACATAGAAAGAACATTGAAGTAGTTGCCAAAGGCAAATTAATGCCTACTTTCCGTGAGTTCACAGGTATTGTGATTACATTTGGTTTAACAGCCTTTTCAAGAATATTTTTCAGGTCGGAAAACATAACGCATGCCTTTAGCTACATCGGAAAATTGTTTTCCAGCTCTCTTTTCCTGGCGCCTGATTTTGAAGAAAAAAAGATCGCCATGCTTTTGATTGGTGTAACACTGGTTTTCTTGTTTATTGAATGGATTGGAAGGGAACAACCTCATGCTCTTAAAACTTTTGGACTTAACTGGAAACGTCCGGCCCGATGGACATTTTATTATGTCCTTATTGCTGCAATCGTTTTATATGGCGGCAAAGAACAACAATTCATATATTTTCAGTTTTAATCATGAAAAAGCTATTAATCTTATTTCTCAAATTTATCACACCTTTGCTGGCTGTGCTGCTTTTTTATGTTTGGAAGGATCCGTTTAAAGTGATATGGCATTATGATAGCTTTTATGACTCTGAAAAAAAAATCAGTTTTCCTCTAAATAAGGATTATGTAAGCACCACTACATATGACAACCAGTATAAGACGGAGCATTATGATTCTTTTATATTCGGAAACTCGCGCTCTATAATTTATGGCATCGATGAATGGAAAAAATATATACCGGTAGAGAGCAAAGCTTATCATTTTGATGCTTCTGCCGAAACTATATATGGCATTTGTAAAAAGATAGAATACATTGATTCAAAAGGAGAAAAGTTAAATAATGTCCTATTGATTGTGGATCACATGATATTAAATAGAGGCGAAAGCCTTGACGGACACCTTTTTGTTATCTCTCCTCAATTAACTTCCTATGAGAATACCGCTAATTTTCATCTACAGTTCTTAAAAACTTTTTATAACTATAAATTCTTCCCGGGATACATTGAATACACAATAACAGGAAAAATTAAACCTTACATGACTAAAGCTACTCTGGATGAAGAGCATTTCTTATATGACAAACGCACTAACGAAATGCGTTATACAATTGTAGACAAAGAAATTGAAGAAGGTAAATTCTATACACCCGAGCGCATGAAAGTGTTTTATAAGAGAGATACAGTTCAAAATTATGCTCCTCAGGTAATTAAAGAAAGACAAAAAGAACTACTTAATACTATAGCCACGATATTTAAGAAACAAGGCACAAATTATAAGATCATAATCAACCCTCTTTATGACCAAAAGAAACTCAATGAAGATGACATAGCATATCTGATAAAATTATTTGGAAAAGAAACTGTTTATGATTTTTCAGGAATTAATGACATTACGAATGATTACAGAAATTATTACGAATCGTCACACTACAGACCACAGGTTGCCACAAAAATCATGAGCGAAATTTACACACAGTAAGTTTTATATCAAAACTCTTTACCTTTGCAGCTTTGCAATAAAGAAAATGAACATTAAACTCCTTGCCATAGGCAAAACCGACAACAAAGCGCTTCAGCAATTAATTGACGATTATACTAAGCGTCTTTCTTTTTATGTAAAGTTTGAACTGGAAATAATTCCTGATATCAAGAACGTAAAAAATCTTAGTGAAGCACAGCAGAAAGACAAGGAAGGCGAACTGATACTATCCAAACTCTCTCCTACCGATCAGTTAATATTACTAGATGAAAATGGAAAAAACTTCAGTAGTGTTGGGTTTTCGGAAGAGTTGCAAAAGAAAATGAACTCAGGTATCAAGACACTCGTATATGTTATCGGCGGACCTTATGGATTTAGTCCGGAAGTATACAGCAAAGCGCAGGGAAAAATATCACTTTCAGCGATGACATTCTCTCATCAAATGGTGCGTTTATTCTTTATAGAACAGGTATACAGGGCATTTACAATATTAAGAAACGAACCATACCACCATCAGTAAGCTGATTTATGGATTTGGTTATTTGTTGATTTGAAATTCAAGAAGAATAAACAAATCAACGCATCAGCATATTAACAATTTTTACAGTTTCTACTGCTTCTTTAACATCATGAACCCTTAGTATTTTAGCTCCTTTTTGTAAAGCAATGGTATTAAGAACAGTCGTACCATTAAGCGCCTCCTGAGGAGCTATATCCAGTAGTTTATAAATCATGGATTTTCGAGACATACCTGCTAAAACAGGCAACTCTGTCATATTGAAAAGCTCCATTTTATTGAGTACTTCGTAGTTTTGTTCCAATGTCTTAGCAAAACCAAACCCGGGATCGATAATGATATCGTCTATACCATGTTTACGGGCCACATCAACCCTTTCGGAAAAATACAACAGCATCTCTCCCACTATATCCTCATACTGTGTCAGCTTTACCATTGTTTGTGGGTTACCACGCATATGCATCATAATATAAGGCACTTTTAGCTGACCTACAGTTTCCAGCATCTTATCATCCAGCATTCCTGCCGCAATATCATTTACAATGGCTGCACCGCTTTCTACTGCAGCTTTAGCTACAGCTCCACGGAAAGTATCAACAGAGATAAGCGCATCGGGAAAATGCTTAATTACCAACTCTACCGCCGGAACCATACGGGCTATTTCCTCCTCTTCCGAAACGAATTCAGCATTAGGCTTTGATGAATAAGCGCCTATGTCAATAAAATCGACTCCATCGGCAAGCAACTTTTCGGCCTGGTTCAAAAATTTGCTGTCGCTGTTATAATTTCCACCGTCAAAAAAAGAATCGGGAGTACAGTTAAGAATACCCATTACTTTGGGTTGTGATAAATCGACAAGCTTACCTTTACAGTTAATGAACATAGCTTCTATTTTTAAATCACCCTTGCCTTTAGGGGGCTTTTTTATTACATTTGAAAAAATTTCACATACAAAGATACTACTTAAATGAGTAATACTTCCCAGGAATACGACAAGGTAATTGCAATCTGCAGACAACTATACATCAACAAAATGAAAGATTACGGAAGTGCATGGCGCATACTACGCCTGCCATCGCTTACCGATCAGATATTCATAAAAGCACAACGCATACGCAGTCTACAGGAAAATGAAGTACGTAAAGTAGATGAAGATGAAACCGGAGAATTCATAGGTATCATCAACTACTCTATCATGGCCCTCATTAGCCTTGAAAGAGGTGTTGCCGATCAGCCGGATCTTGATGTTGAAGAAGCAACAAAACTGTATGACGAAAAACTGGGACTTACCAAAACCCTTATGGAAGCTAAAAACCATGACTATGGTGAAGCATGGAGGGATATGCGTGTGAGCTCACTAACTGATCTTATCCTGCAAAAGATACTTCGTGTAAAGCAAATTGAAGATAACAAAGGTAAGACCCTTGTATCAGAGGGTATTGATGCCAATTACCAAGACATGATAAACTATGCTGTTTTTGCTTTGATATTGATGAAATTCGGTCAATAACAAGTCATTAACAAATCGAATTGGCATAAGCCTTAAATTTGAGAAAAAACTCTTACCAATGGACAATTTTAAAAAATATATTCCTTTAGCAATACGCATTGTTGTAGCCTTTTTATTCATCATTTCGGCTGTAGCCAAAATGTACCCCTCCCCCTATTTTGCAATCTCTACATTTGAGGTAAAGCAATTGTACACGATGGGATTCTCTGAAGGTTTCGCTCCTCTATTCTCAAGAACACTTATAGGTATTGAATTCGCTTTGGGATTGCTGTTACTTCAGCCACACTGGCTTAAACGTTTTGTAATACCTGCAACTATAGCGCTTTTGTTAGTTTTTATAACCCACCTTACTATTCAAACATTAAGCAGCGGTAATGCAGGCAATTGTGGTTGTTTTGGTGAACTGCTGCCTATGACACCTGTTGAAGCTATTATTAAAAACATAATCGCTGTAGGACTATTGGTTTGGTTATACAAACTGTTACCTGCAGGTTCAGACCGAAATAATTTCTGGGTGCTAACAACAGTTACATTAGCATGTATTTTAGGAATATTTATGGTGGCACCTATAAAACCTGTACAGAACATTGCTATTGAGCCAAGTACTGAAGCAATTGAAGTAACAGAATCTACTGAAGAAACTCCAACAGACACAATTTCTCTGGCTCCTGCACAAATAGAAACACCAGTCGCTACTGAAACTGCGAAGGATGTTAAAGAAGTGGTTACTGTTGATGAACCCAAACCTGCAAAATCGGGATATGCATCATATTTTTCAAATGTAGATAAGGGTAAAAAAATTGTTGCATTATTTGCACCGGGGTGTGAGCACTGTATGGATACAGCAAAACAACTGACAGAAATGAAAGCTAAAAATAAAGACTTCCCTGAAGTACAAATTATCTTTATGGATGAGGAAGCAGAGAAAATACCTGACTTCTTCAAATTTGCAGGTACTCAATATCCATATAAGGTAATTGATATCATTTCTTTTTGGAAAGTACTTGGCAACAGCAAAGACACCCCTGGAATTGTTTACTTGTGGAATGGTAACAAGATTAAAGAATGGGATGGCATCAATGAGAAGAAATTCGTTGCTTCAGAACTTATGAAAGTTTATAAAAAGCCATATTCAGAAATTAAAAAATAGTATTGAGAACTGAGATGTTAGATTTGAGATAATAGATGCTTTGAACAAACATTTTCAAATTTTAAAATCAATTAATTTTCAAATCTTTATAAATTGATTCGATACTTTCTACATAAAACAGGATATGCTTTGCTTACGCTTTTTGGTGTAATCACTGTCATATTCTTTTTGTTTACAGTACTGCCGGGTGATCCGGCACGTATGATGCTGGATCAGAATGAAAATTCAGAACAGTTGGCACTCATAAAAAAGAAGTATGGTTTTGATCAGCCTGTTTCTACACAATACCTGTATTACCTGAACGACCTCTCACCTGTTTCTTTTCATAGTACCAATGCTGATGATTATACCTATTTGTCAGAGGGAAAATACAGTGCGCTAAAATTGTTTACCATTGGCAGTACGACTACCGTTATCAAAACTCCTTACCTGCGTGAAAGTTTTCAGAAAAGTGGTAAAAAGGTAACACAGGTTATAGGCGATACTTTACCTAACACCATAGTGCTTGCCATATTTGCGATTGTAATAGCTATAGTAATTGGCATTATATTCGGAATCATTTCCGCTTTATATAAAGACACCTGGATTGACAGAACAATTGCATTAGTAAGTACACTGGGCATGAGCCTTCCATCGTTCTTTGCGGCTATATTGTTTGCCTGGGTTTTCGGGTTTGTACTTCATAAAGTTACCGGACTCGATATGACAGGCAGCTTATATGAAGTTGATGATTTTGGTGAGGGTTCTTACATCAAATGGAAGAATATCATACTACCTGCCATAGTATTAGGTATACGTCCCCTTGGGGTTGTGATACAGCTAATGCGTAACTCTTTACTAGAAGTATTGAATCAGGATTATATTCGTACGGCAAGGGCAAAAGGACTTAGCGAACTTCGTATTATCCGTAAACATGCGTTAAAAAATGCCCTCAATCCGGTTGTGACTGCTATCTCAGGATGGTTTGCCTCAATGCTTGCCGGGGCAGTGTTTGTAGAATATATCTTTGGATGGAATGGATTGGGGAAAGAAGTTGTGGAGGCACTGAATACGCTTGACCTTCCTGTTATCATGGGATCGGTACTGGTGATTGCGGCTACTTTTGTAATTATAAACATCCTTGTAGACCTTATCTATGCGTATCTTGATCCGAGGATTAGATTATCATAATTTTTTTAACCACAAAGTTCACTATGTAAACACTAATAACACAAAGCTTTGTGTCCCGAAGCTATCGGAATAGTGATAAAACTTTGTGTGCCTTCTGGTTCACCTTAATACGAAAACGATATAATAACTTTTAATGATAATTGCATTGCAAATATTTCGTTTTGGCCACATATTTGTTGGATGTGATATTGTAAATTTGTTACTCTTTAATAAATAAAAATGAAAAAACTGCTTTTACTACCTATAGTTCTGTTCAGCATGATTTCATGCTCACAGGCACAGGAAACAGCTTTTACCAAAGCTGCCCTGGATTCTAAAATGACTTCACTTGACGGAAAAGAAGTTTCTTTTAAAGATGTCCTTGCAAAACACAAAGGCAAAACTGTTGTAATAGATGTTTGGGCTTCATGGTGTCCTGACTGTATTAAAGGCATGCCGAAAGTGCACGACCTTCAAAAACAATTCCCAAATGTTGATTATGTATTCCTTTCATATGACAGAGTTGATGAAAAGTGGAAAGAAGGGATTGAAAAATATGCCGTTAAAGGTGATAACTACCACGTTGGCAAAAGCATGAAAGAAGGTGACTTTGCCCGAGACTTAAAACTAGACTGGATACCACGCTACATGGTAGTTGACAAAAATGGAAAAATTGCATTGTTTAAAGCTATTGAAGCTGACGATGCTAATCTTATCGCTATTCTAAAAAAACTTAAATAATGAGAAAACAAATCGTTGCAGGAAACTGGAAGATGAATAATGACAGTGCCCAGACACAGGCATTGCTTGCTGAAATTATCGCTAAAAAACAGGAAGGTGGCATTGCTAAAGTGGTAGTTGCCCCTACTTTTGTTAACCTGCAGGCTGCGGTACAACAAACTAACGGTACAGGAATTATTGTTGCTGCTCAAAATATGCACCAGGCAGAAAGCGGTGCTTATACAGGAGAGATCTCTGTAGGCATGCTTAAAGGTATCCATGTAAATACGGTTATCCTTGGCCACTCTGAAAGAAGGGCTTATTTTGGTGAAACCAATGCCCTACTTGCCGAAAAAGTAAATACAGCACTTAAACACAATCTTACCATTATATTCTGCTTCGGTGAAGAACTTGCTGACAGACAGTCAGGCAACCACTTCAACCTTGTAGAATCTCAGTTAAGAGAAGCATTATTCCACATCAGCGAAAGCGACTGGAGTAATATCGTATTGGCCTATGAGCCGGTATGGGCAATCGGTACAGGAGAAACGGCTTCACCTGAGCAGGCTCAGGAAATGCACGCGTTCATCCGTAACCTTATCGCTACCAACGTAAGCGAAACCGTAGCAAAAAATATTTCTATCCTTTACGGAGGTAGTGTTAAGGCTGACAACGCCCGTGAGATATTCGGAAAACCGGATGTTGACGGCGGACTAATCGGTGGAGCATCGCTTAAAGCAGATGATTTCCTTGCCATTGTAAATGCTATTTAATCAGATACAGATATAAATGAGAAGCGGAACCAGTTGGTTCCGCTTTTTTTATTTTCCTGAATTCACGAACATTTCTTTATTTCTAAGGAACATGCCTATCCATAATATCATAATCAAAACCGGTGCTACCAAAGGTTGTTTACCCGATATTTCCAGGGCTGTTGCACCTGCAAAATAACAACTACCTAACAGAAAACCTACATTAGAGGTCTTTGGATATAGCAATAGTCCTCCTGCAAGTAAAGATCCTACCCCAATATATGGCAGGTAATCTATATAACCATATTTAGCAAGCTGATCTAATATAGATTCGGGTTCTGCCCTGAGTATTTTCATTACTCCCCCAATTACAAGCATTACCCCAATCAAGGAAGTAAGTACAATAGAAACTATACGTTTTGTTTTTGAAACCATCTTTATATTTTTTGATTATTAATTGTGGTAAAAGTATTTACATTTGCTATCCAATATATAGTACTATCCCGTTGGATAGCACTATCCTGAAAGATAGTAACGTAAAAATGAGATCAAATGCTTACAAGAGAAGGATGCCCGGAGAATATATTAGCTATTAAAGATGCCTTAGATGCACTTGAAGGAAGATGGAAACTCCTTATTATGGTATCATTAGTTAACGGAAACAAACGTTTTAAGGAAATTGCAAGAGAGATAGGCATTACCGACAAGATGCTTTCGAAAGAACTAAAAACTCTCGAGAC
This sequence comes from Flavobacterium suzhouense, assembly GCF_042684765.1. Taxonomy (NCBI): domain Bacteria; kingdom Pseudomonadati; phylum Bacteroidota; class Flavobacteriia; order Flavobacteriales; family Flavobacteriaceae; genus Flavobacterium; species Flavobacterium suzhouense. Next base: position 39,826 of record NZ_JBHUMD010000028.1, read on the forward strand.
GAATAAATTGATAAAAAGGGATGTATACGATACGTTTCCGCCCACTGTTGAATATTCCATTACTGCTCATGGAAAATCACTAGACAATGTACTGGAATCATTATCGAAATGGGGCAAACAGCATCGCAAAGAAGTAATCGGATAATAAAAAACGGAACCTGATTGGCTCCGTTTTTCTTATGTATTACATACTAAGCTGCAATCGTCTTCGCTTAATACGGTTTAATGTCTCGTTTGGCACTCCAAGATACGAAGCTAATATGTGCGGCTGAACCCTTTCTAAAAGTTCCGGCTTGTTTTTTATGATATATTCATAACGCTCAGAAGGCGTATACAATGTAAAGAAATCGTTATGCGCTTCAATTTTTGAAGTTACAAAGCTAAGGCAGTTTTTCCATAAAACGGTAAGCTGTGGTATAAGCTCAAAATCTCCAAAAAAAGTACTTTTATCGAGTACCAATACAGTAACAGACTCACAAGCCTCAATAGCTATTCCTTGAATAGCCGCTACAAGCTCTCCTTCAAAATAAAGTCCTTTATTAACCTCAACACTCTCTTCAATAGCGAAAGTGCGCAGGTATCCTTGCTCTACAAAATACAGAGCGTCATTTGTAGCTTCAGGCTGCGATAATAATTCACCCTTTTCAAAAGTCCGCCTGATAATTACCGGTTTAATCAATTCCCAACTTTCAGGAGTAAACCTCACTAATGAATTCAGGTAAGTAATTAATTTTTGCATAGCTCAATTGTTTTATAACTAATTTACTCACAATTAATGAGAATAAAATCTCCTTTAACTTTTCTTTAGATATAATAAAGGTTACTATTTTATCAGGATAATTGTTACCATACCGTTAAGCAGTTAACTTTAAATTTACCATTAAGCAACTTCAATTCCTGTCATCTTAATAATAGCTTGTTATTCTATTAATAAGAATATAAACTATATCGTAGAGTTTTGTAGCACTATTAAAAAACCAAAAAAAACCATGCTAAACAACTACATTAAAAAAGGATTGCTGCTTGCCGGATTCAGCCTTACGGTTCAGTTTGCAGATGCGCAGTCCCTACTCCATTACTGGAACTTTAACGACAATGCGTCAATAGCGGCTATTACAACACCTACTATAACTAATGGTGGTGCTGCAATTACTGCTACTGCGGGTCCTAATAATAGTATTATCGACTTTGCTGGGGGTACAGGACAAAATTTTGGAACGCTAAATGCTCAAAATGGCGATGTTGCCGGGGCTCACTTACGTTTTAATACACCTATAGGTGGTATACTTGAATTCACCATCCCTTCTACAGGATACGAAAATATCATTGCACGTTTCACAACCCGTCGTTCAGGTTCAGGAGCCGGTACACAAACATGGTCGTACTCAACTGATGGTGGTGCTACTTATATAGTGCTTACTACAATATTACCCGTTGATGGCGATCCTACACTTGCTACTCTGGATCTAACTGCTATTACAACAGCAGACAATAATGCTAACCTTAAGCTTAAGGTAGAATTCTCACAACTTCCCGGAGGTGCAGCAGGTAATAACCGTTTTGACAACTTTACCGTACACGGTGATGTTGTAGGTGGTGGCGATATTGCTGCTCCCATAGCGGTTTTTGCTCCAGCTAACAATGATATGAACATTGAAGTATCGGTAAATCCTACTATTACTTTTAATGAACCTATCCGTCTTGCCGACAATTCTGCTATAAACAATACAAACATAGACGCTGTTGTAGAATTACGTCTTAACGATGCGGCAGGAACAATCGTTCCGTTTGACGCAACATATGCCAACAATACAATTACAATTGTACCAACAACTGCCCTGCTTAACGCTCAGCAATACTACATTGCACTTTTAGCAAACACGGTAGAAGACATGGCTGACAACGGTATAGATGAAACAAAATCAGCTACATTCAATACTATCGCTGTTCAGTCGCCAATCGTTGCAGGCGACATGGCTTTTACAGCTTACAGAATGAACGCTACAGGTACAGAAGATGAAATAGCGCTTCTTACATTTGTAAATATCGCTCCGGGTACTTTCGTTACAATTACCGATTCTAAATACACAACGAACGCGACTCCACAATGTGCTAACGGTCTTATTTGGACAGCTACTGACTGCGTTCCTGCAGGTTCAGTTATCACTATCCAGACATCAGCAATGATAGCGAGCACAGGTACACTTACAGGTTCAGGCTTTGGCCTTAGCTCAAATGGTGATCAGGTGATTGTTTATACAGGTACTGCTGCAAATCCTAACTATATTACAGCTCTTACCTCGAACGGATGGGTTACTGCTAATACTGACTGTGGTGGAAGCCTTTCTATGAAACCGTCTGCGCTTACTGATGGCGCTACTGCTTTTAACAACAGTACTAACGCTGCAAACGTAAACGGAAACACGGTTAATGCTTTCTACAGCGGAACTCAAACCGGTGCTCCTGCAAACCTTAAAGCTACTATCCTTAACCCAGCAAACTGGACTGGTGTTGCGGGTGGTACAGCTCCGCAAACATGGCCAACATGGGCATTCCCTGGTGCTCCAACAGTACAGAGCGCAACTGTAACTTCAGCTACTACTATCGTTCTTACATTCAATAATGCACTTGAGGCAGCATCGGCTACCAATGTGGCTAACTATACAGGTGTTGCAGGATTAGGTTCAGCTACACTTAACGAAAATACTGTAACACTTACATTTACTATTCCGTTTGCTGCAGGTTCTGAAAACACACTGGTAGTAGACAATGTAATGGATGCTTCAGGTCTTGAAATGGCTTGCTCTTACAGTTTTACTTTCGATTATACATCAACAATATCACTTGCTGACGATTTTATCGTAGTGAACGAAGATCACGGTACGTTAAACTTCATCATCAACCTTGAAAGCCCTGCGGCAGGATCGGTAGACGTGGTTCTTAAACCTGCTCCGTTTAGCACTGCTACAGCTGGTGAAGACTTTACGTTTGCTACACAGACACTTACCTTTACAGGTTCAAGCCCGCTTACACATACAATCGCTATTCCCATTCTTGACGATGCGACTGCCGAGCAACACGCTGAGTACTTTGTACTGAGTCTTGAAAATGCTAACGGTGTTGCTATCGAAGGCGAAACATTTGCTACTATCTACATTAAAGATAACGACAGAACAGCTCCTGTTCCTAATCAGGAAATTGAGCTTAACTATATCGGAAGCTTTGACCCTTCAGGAGCGAACTCCAGTACTTGTGAAATTGTAGTTTATGACCCTGTAAGCCAAAGGCTATTCACTACCAGTGCAGTAGCAGGTTACCTTGACATTGTAAACTTCTCTGATCCAACCGCTCCTGCTGAAGTATCTTCAATCGATATGAATGTTTATGGTGGTGTTACCAGCGTTGCGGTTAAAAACGGACTTGTTGCAGTTGCTTCACCGGCTAACCCTGAACACCTTGACGGATCGGTAGTATTCTTTGATACTAACGGTACATTCATTAATCAGGTTACTGTAGGTGCACTTCCTGACAATATCTCTTTTACTCCTGACGGAACAAAAGTACTTACTGCTAATGAAGGCCAGCCAAACAGCGACTATTCTATTGACCCGGAAGGTTCGGTAAGTATCATCGACATTACAGGTGGTGCAGCTAACCTTACGCAATCAAACGTTACTACATTATATTTTACTGCATATAATGCGCAGGAATCAACTCTTATTGCTTCTGGTGTGAGGAAACTGAAGCAAGAGAGTACCCTGTCGCAGGATTTTGAACCGGAATATATCACTACAGCTGCTAACTCTGAGAAAGCATGGGTTACTCTACAGGAAAACAATGCCATCGCTGAGATCAACCTTACCAACAACAGTATAACAGACATCTGGGCTCTTGGTACTAAAGACGTAAGTACAATGGGTAACGGCTTTGATATATCTGACAACAACAATGAGATACTTATTGCCAACTGGCCAATAAAAGCATACTATATGCCGGATGGTGTAGCTACCTACAATGTAAATGGTACTAACTATTTAGTGACAGCTAACGAAGGTGATGAAAAAGAATACACAGGATTTGTTGAAAGGACAACTATAGGAGCTTCTTCTTACACTCTTGATCCTACTGCATTCCCTCATGCTGATATGCTTAAAAAATCATTCAACGCAGGTCGTTTCAGAGTTACTGCTTTTGATGGTAAAAACGAAGCAGGTACTGCTTATGAAGAGATTTACGCTTTAGGTTCACGTTCGTTCTCGATCTTCAATGCAGATACTAAAGAAATCGTATTTGACAGTGGTGATGATTTTGAAATGTATACAGCCCTTACACCTTCTATCAATGCATTATTCAACTCTGACCACGAAGACAACTCACCAAAAAGCCGTAGCCGTGCTAAAGGTCCGGAACCGGAAGGTGTAACCATAGCTGAACTTGGTGGTAAAACTTTTGCCTTTATAGGTCTTGAGCGTATTGGTGGTGTAATGGTATATGATGTAACAGACCCAACTGATGTTAAGTTTGTTGACTATAAAAACAGCCGTAGTGTTTCTGCTTATGCAGGTGACCACGGTCCGGAAGGCATCACACATATTAAGGCTGCTGACAGCCCTGACGGAAAAGACTACATTATCGTAGCAAACGAAATAAGCGGTACGCTTACTATTTTCGAAGTTGATACTACAACCCTTGGTGGTGGAGAATTCAACCCTGAGCCTAAAACGTTCGTGGTATTCCCTAACCCATCGGTAAATGGTGTTGCTTACTTTAACCGTGCTGCAGATATCGAAGTATATGACTACAGCGGAAAACTGATCTTATCGGCTAAACAAGCCCTTACAATAGATACATCTAAGATGGCAGCAGGTATGTACCTGGTAAAAACATCTGAAGGTATCGTGAAAAAGCTACTCGTTAAATAGAGTGTTAGTTTCGTGTTTTTTAATTTTTTCAATTGAAAGTCCTGCCCCTAAAAAGGCAGGATTTTTACATTTAAGGCTTTTCCTGTATCAATATATTTAAGTACTTTGTACTATAAATATCCCAACCATGACCTATCTAAATCCAATCTCAATTTTCTGGATGTTTATCCTCACGGCATTTATACTGCATAAACTCAGGAAAAAGAAAACCTCTAAAATAGTCTTCATCATTACTATTACCTGCTTATTCCTGTCTACGGTAACTCCATTACCTGTCTGGCTTATCCATAACTTAGAGCAGCACTATCCGGTATATAAACCATCGGGTAATGAAAGACTTCCTGTACTTGTATTGGGTAATTACCACGCCGATGACACTTCCCTTTACCCAAGCCAGAAACTATCGGCACAATCGTTACAAAGAGTTACTGAAGGAGTTCGTATCTATAAGCTACAATCCTCCTGCCCTATCACATTTTCGGGTTTTGCAGTAAATGATAAAATATCAACAGGCAAAGTAGGTAGTGAAGCGGCAGTAAGCCTTGGTGTATCGCCAAAGGATACAATTATCTTACCCGCACCGCGAAATACTTATGAAGAAGCATTAGTCTATAAAAAACGTTTTGGAACCAAAAACAAATTCATACTAGTTACCAGTGCTACACATATGCCCCGTGCAATGGCAGTTTTCGAAAAATTAGGTATGAAGCCCATAGCAGCACCTACAGGATTTTTAATAAAAGAAGGTACGAAAGAGTCAGTATACAACTGGTGGCCATCCTCTATGAAATTATTTTATACAGAAGCAGCTATGTATGAATATAGTGCACAATTGTATTATAAATGGTTTAAATGATTTTTCAATAATCAACACCATACTTTATTCCTCTTTTTCTGAAAAAATCTTTAAGGACATTTAATCTTTCCTGACATTCACGTATATCAGAATATTTATCCAAACCTGCAGGATCAGGTTTCATAACAGTTCCTCCACATTCAAAACACATTTCATAATAACAGAGTACTTCATTTTTTTCATCAAAAAAAAGAATTGCGTTTCTCGGTGTATAGCAGTTAGCTATTTCTACAGGAAAATTTCCTCTGGGTATTTTCTTAAGCGTATAATTAATAAGTATATTACTCAGTGCATTTATACTTTTTTTATCAAGCAGAATCTCTTCTACTATTTTATATGACCAGTCAACAGTATCTAAAAGAATACCTTGGGTTTTCAAAATTTTTATCGAAACATTTGAATTTTTATTATCCTCTTCATTTACAATTCCATGCATCCTTCCGTGAAAAGATATGAGACTAATTTTTACCGCTTTATCGAACGGAAATATCTTATTTCTCTCCTCTATGGTTTTCTTACCATACCAGCCGCATTTATAAGTTTGAGCAAATGATCCGTGACCTAATGACAGTAACAACAATAAAAATAATCCGAATATGTTTTTCATGGTGTTGGAATTATCTGATAAATATATAAAAAAATACCCCTGACTTTGTCAGGGGTAAATTATATCAATAACGACAGAAATAATCAATTACTGTCTTTTCAGTCTGTTTTCAAGGTAAAGATTGACTTCACCATTAATCAGGGAATATTCAATAGCTTTTTGCTGTTCCAACCTGTCGGTAAACAGAATCCCCATCAGGTGATCGGTCTCATGCTGAAAGATAACCGCTGTAAAGCCCTCAATTATCTCTTCATGATGCTGCCCATTGCGGTCATAGTAAGCAAGTTCGACGGTATAATGACGTAACACATCTCCCCTTATGTCTGCTATTGAGAGGCAACCTTCGGTTCCCTTTCGCAGCAATGCCGACCTCCATTTTATTTTAGGGTTGATATATGCCTCAAACGGTTCACCGGGCTTATCAAAACGCTGAACCAATATCACATTACGGTTAATGCCAATCTGTGGCGCAGCAATACCCACGCCGGTATTGGCAGGGTCATTTACAGTTGCCAGCATACGATCCAGTAGCAATGGCAGCAATTCTTCCTTCAGTCCGATATCTATAGATGCTCCTTTAAGTATCTTAGCATCGGCCGGATCGGTAATCTGAAGCACACGCATCATATCTTTCTTACCGCCAGAAGAAATAATGCTACGCTCGGTTTCAGAAAGCTTTTGGGCTTCAACCGAAACCACCAGCATCAGGAATAATGAGGTTAATACCGCTTTTTTCATGATTAGATTCCCGCTACTGCTTTGATCTCATCGATAATCCTTACCGCAAGCTCATCGGCTTTTTGCTGTGTATGAGCTTCAGTATAGATCCTGATGATAGGCTCAGTATTCGATTTTCTCAGGTGCACCCAATCTTCGGCAAAATCAACTTTCACACCATCAACAGTGCTCACCTGTTCGTTTTTATATTTATCTGCCATAGCCACAAGGATGGAATCTACATCAATTTGTGGTGTAAGCTCAATCTTATTTTTGCTCATGTAGTACTGAGGGTAAGATGCTCTAAGAGCAGCCACGCTCATTTTCTTTTCAGCAAGATACGTCAGGAACAAAGCCACTCCCACCAGTGAATCACGACCATAGTGAAGCTCAGGATAAATGATACCACCATTACCTTCGCCGCCTATGATAGCGTTATTCTTTTTCATCATTTCCACAACGTTCACCTCCCCTACTGCACTGGCTTCGTAAGTTCCGCCATGTTTTTGGGTGATATCACGTAGTGCACGTGAAGACGACATATTAGAAACTGTATTACCGGGTGTTTTGCTTAATACATAATCAGCAACAGCAACAAGGGTGTATTCTTCACCAAACATCTCACCATCGTCAGATATAAATGCCAAACGGTCAACATCCGGATCGACTACGATACCAAAATGTGCTTTCTCTTCCACCACCAGCTTACAGATATCGCCAAGGTGTTCCTTAAGTGGTTCTGGATTGTGTGGAAAATGTCCGTCAGGTGTACAATATAAACGTACTACCTCAACTCCCATCTGCTCAAGCAATTTAGGAATAATGATACCTCCTGACGAGTTAACACCATCAACAACTACTTTAAAGCCGGCTTGTTTTACGATTTCAGCATCTACTAAAGGTAGTTCCAGCACCTCATCGATATGGATGTCCATATACGCATCGTTGCGGGTTACTTCTCCAAGGCTGTCTACATCGGCAAAATCGAAAGCTTCGCTTTCAGCGATTTCTAATATTTTAGCGCCATCGGCACCGCTAAGGAACTCTCCTTTTTCGTTAAGCAGCTTCAGTGCATTCCATTGTTTTGGGTTGTGACTTGCTGTAAGGATGATACCTCCATCGGCTTTCTCAAGCGGAACAGCTACCTCAACCGTAGGGGTTGTAGAAAGGTCAAGATCGATAACATCGATACCCAGACCAACTAATGTATTAACTACAAGGCTTTGTATCATTGGCCCCGATATACGTGCATCACGTCCTATAACTACGGTAAGTTTATCTCTTTTAGTATGGTTTTTCAGCCATGTGCCATAAGCAGCGGCAAATTTTACAGCATCAAGTGGTGTCAGGTTATCTCCGGTTTGACCACCGATTGTACCTCTGATACCTGATATAGATTTGATTAATGTCATTTTGGTTACAAATTTTAGTAAGGCAAATATAAGCGATAGCCCTTCTTTTTCCATTTAGTTTACGTGGGAATTTATCAACCGGGAAAATGAAAGTTACAAAGCATTTGAAACTACGAAACTTTTCGCTATATTGTACCTATGAACTTTCTTGCTCACATATACCTTTCAGGCGATAACGACCTTATTAAAATTGGTAATTTCATGGCTGATGGCATTCACGGAAAACCCGAAAACTTTCCCGCCGATGTGCAGAAAGGAATTATGCTGCACCGTGCCATTGACACTTATACCGACGCTCACCCTGTTTTCAGACAGGGTACTAAACGCCTGCATGCCCGCTACCACCATTACGCAGGTGTTATCATGGATATTTTTTACGATCATTTTCTGGCAAAGAACTGGTCAGACTATCATAATCAGCCTCTTTTAGATTATACACTAGCATTTTACAAATCGCTGGAAGACAATTATGAAATCCTGACCGAAAAAACCAAAGGCCTTATGCCGTATATGGTTCAATACAACTGGCTTGTCAGCTATGCCACTGTTGAAGGTATTGCCCGCATACTGACCCAAATGGATAACCGCACCAAAAACAAATCCGGTATGCGGACTTCAGTAGATGAGTTACTGGAATTCTACAAAGAATATGAAACTGAGTTTACTGCTTTTTTTGAGGATATGAAAGTCCATGTCAAAGAAAAATTTGATGAAATAAATAAGTGAGCATAGGCATTATAAGCTACCCTATCACGATTTTAGCCTTAAAAAACATATAATGCTTAGGTATTTTTTAACGAATGGCTTAACTTAGCATTTTTAAAAAATCCCCAACATTTTAGTCACAAAACATGCAAAACCGTAAAGTTTCAAAGGTCAGATTATTTTTCCGTAATAGCCTGCGCCGCCTTGAAACCCTGTTCTTTATACTTAAAAATCTACTTTCTGAAAGGCATTTTATGTACCTTTCGTGTGTAGTAGTTGCTATTTCTACGGCATTTGCTGTAATTATCCTAAAAAGTTTTGCCCACAACGTTTTTCTGTTGGCTACTTATGTAAACAAATATCTTAAATTACCTTACATAAACAGTATACTGCCTGTTGTGGGTATCTTGCTTACAGTATGGGTAGTGAAACGCCTGCTGGATGGCAAAATTGAAAAGGGTAGCTCGCGCATACTTTATGCCGTTGCCAAAAAAGGCGGAATCATGCCACGTAAACAAATGTATTCTCAGATCATAACAAGCTCACTTACTGTCGGCTTGGGAGGATCTGCAGGACTTGAGTCTCCCATAACCATTACGGGAGCGGCATTCGGGTCTAACTTTGCTCAAAACTATAAACTCTCACAAAAAGATCGTATCCTGTTGTTAGCCTGTGGAGTAGCTGCCGGTATTGCAGCTGCCTTTAATGCCCCGATTGCAGGAGTGCTATTCGCAATTGAAGTAGTGCTCACTGACGTAGCCATTACAGCTTTTATCCCTATTATGATATCTGCAGCAACAGGTGCTCTTGTATCTAACATTGTAATCAACGAAGAGGTACTACTATCATTTAAAGACCAATATGAATTCGATTACCACAATATACCCTACTATGTACTTATCGGATTGCTGGCAGGATTTGTATCACTATATCATGCACGTACTTTCCAAAAAGTAGAGGCTCATTTTGAAAAGCTCCGCATAAAAGGCTACCGGAAAGCACTTTATGGAGCACTACCTCTTGCCGGACTAATATTTGTATTCCCTATGCTTTTTGGGGAGGGATATGAAACCATTAAGACACTTGCCAATGACACCCCCCAGGAACTTCTTGACAATACCATTCTGGAACAGTTCAGGGATAATGGTTGGGTTTTATTGCTATTTGTTGGCGCTACGATGCTTGTAAAAGCTTATGCAACAGGACTTACCCTGGCCAGTGGTGGTAACGGTGGAAACTTTGCCCCATCGCTTTTCGTAGGCTCTTACCTTGGTTTTTTAGTCGCTAAGTTCTTCACTCTCTTAGGGTTTGAGAATATACCGGTAGCCAACTTTACTATTGTTGGTATGGCCGGAATATTGAGCGGGCTATTCCATGCACCATTAACTGCTATGTTCCTGATTGGTGAAATTACAGGTGGTTATGGGCTTATGGTTCCTCTTATGATCGTTTCGTCGGTTAGTTTTGCAGTATCAAAACAATTCGAAAAACACTCTATGGACGTTAAACATTTAGCAGCTAAGGGTCAGGTATTTACCTCTGATAAGGATAAAAACATACTATCCGGAATTGATATTCTTAAAGTCATTGATACTGAAGTACAACCACTTACACTAAATCAGAAAACTGAAGACCTGATAAGCCTCATAGCTACTACGCCACAAGCACAGTTCGCTGTTATCGATGATAAGCGTAAATTAATTGGCGTTATAGATTTTGAAAAGGTAAGACCTATACTTTTCAATGCGTTTCAGGTGAAATACACTCCATTGGCAGACCTAATGACAGTACCTGCCGAGGTGGCCTGTATGGAAGATTCAATTGAAATGATAATGGATAAATTCGACATATCAAATACTGACTATCTTCCACTTATAAAAGAGGATCGCTATTACGGTTTCATTTCAAAGACTAAAATACTGGAGGCTTACAGGACTAAATTAAAAGAAATGCTGATTGAGTAATTTCAGATTACCTGAATTTGGTTTTTCAAAAAGATAAAATACGCTTCTTTGAAGCATAAAAAAACGGGCAGTCAAAAATGACTGCCCGTTTTTTATATTGTCGAAATAATATACCGATCAGTATATTATTTATTTCCTTTTTCGAAATCGGCAACGAATTGTGCCAGTCCGATATCTGTAAGTGGATGTTTCAATAAACCGGTAATTGCAGATAATGGACCTGTCATAACATCGGCTCCAATTTTTGCACAGTTAACAATGTGCATTGTATGACGTACAGAAGCAGCAAGTATTTGTGTTTCATACCCATAATTATCATAGATCATTCGAATCTCTTCGATAAGACCAAGACCATCTGTAGAAACATCATCAAGGCGACCAACAAATGGTGATACATACGTAGCACCTGCCTTTGCAGCAAGTATAGCCTGACCGGCAGAGAATACAAGGGTTACATTGGTTTTAATACCTCTGTCTGCAAAATATTTAGCAGCCTTAACGCCGTCTTTGGTCATAGGCAGTTTTACAACAATCTGCTCATGAAGATCAGCAAGTTCTTCGCCTTCCTTTACCATTCCTTCAAAATCAAGGGCATTAACCTCAGCACTCACGTCACCATCCACAATATTGCATATGTCGACATAATGTTTCAGGATGTTGTCCTTACCTGTAATACCTTCCTTTGCCATAAGCGAAGGGTTTGTAGTTACCCCATCAAGAACACCAAGTTCCTGAGCTTCTTTAATCTGTGCAAGGTTTGCAGTGTCAATAAAAAATTTCATCGTATTCTCTTTTGTTTGTGGATATAAAAGTTGCACAAAGCTACAATTTATAAACCACGATGCAATAATTTCAAACGTTTTTTATATAACAAAAAACAGTATAGCAATAGGCTATGCTGTTCATTATCTTACAACTATATTAATTAAAGCTTATAGTGTTTCATTAGCATCTTTTCATAGGTTTTACCCGGAAGAATTCGCTTAAGAACAATTGAAAACTTCTGCATAAAAGCGCCTACTTTGTAATGTACTTCAGGGTTAGGAGTCTTCATTATCGCATATACCGCCTCTGCCATTTGCACCGGATCGCTACCGGCATCAACATGATCATTCATAGTAGCAAGAATATCGCCATATACCTTTTCATAAGCCGATCCTTTTACAACAGGAGCATGGTAACGCCCTGCCGCAATATTAGTAGCAAAATCCCCGGGAGCAACCGTAGTTATGGTTACGCCAAACTGTTTAACTTCCATACGCAAAGCCTCACTGATAAGTTCCAGCGCTCCTTTACTCGCCGAATAAACACTACGATATGGAAGCCCCATGTAACCTGCTATTGAAGTTACATTAATGATAAGACCACTTTTTTGAGCTCTCATTTGCGGAAGTACTGCCTTCATAACCTCAACAGGACCAAACAGGTTCGTTTCAAAGTTATTGCGTATTTCATCAGCCGGAATTTCTTCCAAAGGCCCTGTAATACCCACTCCTGCATTATTTATAAGTACATCTATGGTTCCCGCTTTAGCTATAACCTCTGCAACAGCTTCACTAATGCTTTCGGCATTACGTACGTCAAGCGCTACAAGAGGAAATACCGAACGGATAACCTGTTCGGGCTTTCGGCTTGTACCATATACTGTATAACCTTTGTCATGAAGAAATTCGCCTATTGCTTTGCCTATACCCGACGAACCGCCGGTAATTAAAATAACTTTGCTCATTATGAAAATGTTTGGATTGCGAAAATAGGGTATATGAAAGAGAATAACAAGTTAGTCTTTTTTAAGCTTCAAACCACACTTATTGTCAAAATGACTATATTAGCATCCGCAACAAACAAATAACTCATGACCAATAAATTATACCTTGCCGCATTACTATTGGCCGGGCTTACTGCTTTTGCCCAGCAAAAAACACCCGTTATCTGTAACCCGCTTAACCTTAGCTATCGCTTTTGCCTTGATGCTCCTTCACGCCGCGAAGCTGCCGATCCGGTAATAGTTACCTATAAAGACGAATACTATATTTTTGCCTCGAAATCGGGCGGCTACTGGCATTCGACAAATCTTGCCGATTGGAATTTTATTACTTCTCCCGACCTGCCGTTTGAAGATTATGCACCGGCAGCCGTAGTAATGGATGATGCGATTTACTTTCTTGCTTCTACTCAGGATTCACCCAGCAGTAAAATATTCAAATCGTCCAATCCAAAGTCAGGAAAATGGCAGGTAGTAAACGAAGGATTTCCTATCCCACTAACGGACCCAGATCTTTTTCTTGATGATGACGGAAGGCTCTATATGTACTATGGCTGCTCTAACATAAATCCTATTTATGGCGTTGAACTTGACCGTAAAACCCTTAACCCCATTAGCAAACCAGTAGCCTGCATGAACGAGGATACAGACCACAATGGATGGGAGCGTCCGGGTGACACTAATAAAAGTAAAGATAAACCCTGGACCGAAGGAGCATGGATGACAAAATTCAACAATAAATATTACCTGCAATATGCCACTCCCGGAACAGAATACCGAAGCTATAGCGACGGTATGTATGTTGCCGATAATCCGCTTGGTCCATTTACACTAATGAAAAACAACCCGTTCTCTTACCGACCTGGTGGTTTTGCTACGGGAACAGGACACAGTGCTACGTTTAAGGATAAATACGGTAACTACTGGCACATTACCACAACAACTATCTCTGTAAAACATAATTTTGAACGCAGGCTAAGCCTTTTCCCTGCTTTCTTTAATACTAACGATGCTATATATACCTATACCGGCTATGGCGATTACCCAATGGTAATTCCGCAGAAAAAAGGAATAACAGAAGCTGATTTTGTTCCGCAATGGATGTTGCTCTCTTACAACAAACCTGTAACTGTATCTTCAAACTCCGACGGCTATGAAGCAAAACTGGCAGCCGACGAAAACATCAGAACATACTGGAGTGCTGCGACAGGCAACAAAGGGGAATGGCTGTCAATAGACCTTACCGAAAAGAGTACGATTAATGCCCTGCAATTGAACTTAGCCGAAAACAAAACTACAATTCAGGGAAGAAAGGAAGGTATATACTACCAGTATATTGTTGAGTATTCTGAAGATGGCAAAAACTGGAAAATACTTGTAGATAAATCAAAAAATACTGTCGATGCCCCTCACGATCTTAGCATATTGGATAAGGCAGTTAAAGCACGCTACCTGAAAGTGACTAACCTACATACTCCTTCGGGTACTTTTGCAATTTCCGATTTCAGGGTGTTTGGCAAAGGCAACGGTAAAAAACCGTCTATGGCAACCGGACTTACTATTGAAAGAAACGCACAGGACCGTTGCTCGGTACTATTAAAATGGAAAGGCGATACAAAAGCAACAGGTTACAACATCCGTTTTGGCAGGACTCCTGACGAACTGTTCCAGAACTTTCAGGTATATGGTACAGACACACTTGAGATCAACTCGCTTTCTAACCAGTGGGATTACTATTTTGTAGTAGATAGCTTCAACGAAAATGGAATCACCAAAGGAACTGACATTAAGAAAATTGATTAATTTAGGCACAACGAGACAAAACAATGAAAAAAACATATATACTTCTTACCCTGTTTGCTATGATGAACTTGTCAGCTCAGGAAGTACTCCCTTTATACAACGGAGCAATCCCAAACAATAAACCGTCAGATAAAAAAGAGAAAATCACTAACGATGGCTTTTACTGCATTAGTAATGTTACAACTCCTACCCTGACAATTTATAAGCCCAAGAAACAATCTGCTCAAAAGAGTGCTGTGATTATTTGTCCGGGCGGAGGCTATGGCGTATTGGCAGTAGGTCACGAAGGTGCTGATGTAGCCAAAGCTTTTAACGAGATGGGTATTACAGCCTTTGTATTAAAATATCGTCTGCCCGGCGATGACATTATGCCGGATAAAACCATAGGTCCGTTACAGGACGTACAGCGTGCTTTTCAGCTGGTAAGGGAAAACGCTGCTAAATGGAATATAGATACTTCGAAAATTGGTGTAATGGGCTTTTCGGCAGGTGGGCATCTGGCAGCTTCGGCATCGACACAATATAAAAGAGAAGTTATAGAGAACCCAAAACATATATCCCTAAGACCTGATTTTTCTGTACTTATATACCCTGTAATCAGTTTCACAGATGCACTTACACACATGGGCAGCCGTGAAAATCTAATCGGCAAGAACGCTTCACCCGAACTTGTTGCCCAATATTCAAACGAACTATTGGTTACTCCTGATACACCGAAAGCCTTTTTAGTCCATTCGGCAGATGATGGCGCCGTACCTGTAGATAACAGTATTGTTTACTATCAGGCATTATTGAAAAATAAAATCTATGGCGAAATGCATATTTACCCATTGGGTGGTCATGGTTATGGCATGAACAACCCTACCACTTCTGAAAAATGGATGGAAAATTTAAAAAGCTGGCTGATTGCTAATCAGTGGTTGTAGAATCATTTATTCCAAATATCTCACAACAGCTTGATAAAAGTATACATTATCATCATTAGTTCTGCTAATAACTGGACTTTCAAATGCAGACCAACCATGAGAAATAAGCTTAGAGACCTCCATTTCTAGTTCATAAATTGTTTCTGCACTTAACAGTTTATAACCATCCATTTTTTTCATAATTATTTATGTTTTAAAGTTTCTATTAAAAATCTTATATGTTTATTTTTCATGGAGTAACTTTTCAATATCCTTTATTAAGAAAGAATATAAAGACATCTGAGTTTTATCAATCCAACCTATTTGAATAGGATTATACCTAAAAAGTTTTTTTACCGAATGTTACTTTTAGATATATAGACTAAATCTACGAACAAATTCTCCTGAAACACACCAAATTTATATAAAGTAATCATTAAAAGAATTATATTTTTATTTAATGAAAGTATCTTCCTCTCCTTTGGAGTCACGATAGCTATCGGAAGTGGTCAGAAAATCAATCCTTAAACTCATTATCCACTGTACTACCCAAATCATACAGCAGCCATTGCTTTTGCAGTACGGCCTGTTTTTGGGTCTGTAATAGTTTCAGGAAATCTTTTACCCCAATAGGTTCGTTACCATTACCATGAATCAGCACAATACTCCCCTGCCCTGATGACTGCCCTTTCGCCAGCCAGGCATCGCTGCCAATAGGAATTAGTCCGTAAGATGTAATTTCTTTAACCACTGTATTATCTGATATCAAGCCCGGAAACCTGAAAAACACAGATGGAATTAATCCGTTTTCAATCATTAGCCGTTCATTGGCTAATACTTCAAAATCGATATTTGTTCCCGGACTAAGCAAAAAGTTCTCCGTTAGTGGAATCCCGGGTTCATAAAAATGATTGTAAGTATGGTTAACCCATGTAATCGCAATCTTCTTTTGCTCCTGCAACGATTTTAGCCAGTCGATATCCTCTTTGTGAGTCAGCATGAATTTCCCCGATATGGAAAGCGCAACCGGAACAGGCTGTTCTGTTTTAGAGAATTCAGTTATCAAAGACGTAAAAATACCCCTGTCAAGCGATTTATGTGATGGACAAAGGTCGATCGTTAATGTTATACCCTTTTCTTTTGGATAACCATGAATAATACCTGCATCCTGCAAAGAAAAAGACTGTTTGCTTACAAAATTCAATGCCTTGAAATAAGGCGTTCCTGAATAGGTTTTGGAAAGCTGCTCTATTGGAGATTCAACAGGCTTTAATTCAGATACAGTAACAACAGCAGTTTTCAGAGTTTTTAAATCTACCACAAGGTAATACTGCCTGACATTCTTCCTGAACTTACGGAATATAACAATGTCATTTCCTTTATAATTAGCAGATGCGTAGTAAGCAACGTAGTCGGAAACCTTTTCCTGAGCAAAAGAACACAAACCATTCAATGATAGTATAACTAAAAGAAATAATGTTTTGATTTTTGCCATCGTAAAACCGTAATAATTAACTCTACTAAGTTAATAAGCTCAGGATAAACAGAAGCCTTAAAACGAAAAAATCTCCCGAAGGAGACGACTAAAAAGAATAAAAAATGGCAAGCGACCTACATCGCACCGCTACAACCATTTACCTTTGCTGTGTTCCCACCCTGGAGGAGTCAACAGGAGCTGGTCGTGTAGGACTTGCCGCTGCAAATATACAATCTTTTTGTATTTTCGCAAGGCAATTGTGAGATATAAAATACAATTGTATATTGGCTTTATTATTCTTTTAACCATGAAAAAACGTAACATATTCGTATTCATTTTATTGGGTGCACTAGTATTATCCTTCCTTGGCTCAACAATTTTATCATGTGGAGGCAAAAATGAAGATAAAAACAACTTATTTGCTATAGATACCGCTAATTTAAAGCAGCAATACCAACCCCAGGAGACTCTCGCTTTACAGATTACTAACGCAAAAGAAGAAGCAATCGACTCTGTTGTTTATTTTATCAACGACAAAAAAGCAGGAGCTTCAGCAGCTAATAAGAAGTTTGATTTTGCACTCAACAATCAAAAACTGGGTTACCTTAACATCAAAGCCCTTGTTTACTACGGAGGTGAAACTGCTGAAGTAAGTAACCGCGTAGAACTTGTTAGCGGTATTGACTACAAATTATTAAAATATGATATTGTTAATACTTATCCTCACGATATGACAGCCTATACACAAGGGCTTGAATTTTACCGTGACACTCTTATTGAGAGTACCGGTAGTGGTTCAGGACCTTCAGGCAAGAGAGCAGTATCAGATATCCGTAAGATTAACTACAAAACCGGAGAGATATATAAAAAGACACAGCTTGATATGGCTAACTTTGGTGAAGGCGCAACAGTGCTGAACAACAAAATTTATCAGCTTACCTATAAGCGCAATGAGGCTTACCTATACAATGCGGATAATCTTGAGAAGATTAAAACGATACCTTACTTCAAACAAACTGAAGGCTGGGGACTTACCAATGATGGCACTAACCTGTATATGACTGACGGATCTGAAAAAATATACGTTCTGGATCCGGAAACACTTAAAGAAGTAGACTACATTAACGTATATACTAAAGGCACTAAAATCAAAGATGTTAACGAACTGGAATGGGTAGATGGTAAGATTTACGGTAACATTTATCAAAAAGACGCTATAGCAGTTATAGATCCTAAAACCGGAGCAGTAGAAGCTGTATTAGACCTTTCTGCGCTTAAATCTAAGATCACGAAGCACATTGATGTAGACGTACTAAACGGTATCGCTTACAACCCTAAAACCAAAACATTCTTCGTTACCGGAAAAAACTGGGACAAAATGTTTGAGATAAGAATACACAATTAAGTTGATTTGGTTGTTTGTTGATTTGTTGATTTGATAAACCTCAATAACTCTCAAAATATTTAAAGCCACCTACCGGTGGCTTTTTTATTGTAATTAAGTTTATATATTTAAACTGTAAATCAACTCTCCAATGAAACAACTATTGCTAAAGCTTGTACTTCCTCTGACCTTACTATCTTTTGCGGGTTTTACAAAGTGGTGGTATGTTCTTGTTGTTGATGCACCGGACTATGTCATGTATGGTTTTCCGTTTATATACTCCTGTCCTGCTTTTCATACCTCAATGGCTTACCAGTTTTTTATACTGGAGTTTTTTGCAGATATTTTATGCTAATTTTTCTTTTTGGGTTCTAATCATTTACGCAATAAGCAAAAAATTCCCTTTAAGAATAAAAAAAGCAGTTTCGATAACCCTGTGGATTATAGCGGTGCTAATCATTACTCCACCTTTAGGTTTACATCTGTTGTTAGGAGAGGATGTTTATTATTTTAAAAGAAACTTTGATATTGAAGTCTTGGAAACAGGTATTGCTCCTATTCCCGGCTGGAAATATACGCCAAGACCGTATCACAAAAAATATAATCCTGAAGGCAAATAAAAAAATCCCTGGTGCCTTTTACACCAGGGATTTTCATATCCAACACTAACTTAATTTATTATTTGTGCATCAGTACAGTATCGATAACGTGTATTACACCGTTTGACTGGTTTACATCAGCAATAGTAACTTTCGCTTTTCCTCCTTTTTCATCTTTAATCCAAACGTCTTTACCATCCATCATAAACCATAGTTTACCACCCTGCACTGTAGTTACCTCAGCTGTCCCTTTACCTTTCTTGATAGCCGACATTACATCAGCAGCACTCCATTTACCTGCTACTACATGGTAGGTAAGTACTCCCTGTAACATTTTTTTATTTTCAGGTTTAAGAAGAGTTTCTACTGTTCCTTTAGGTAGTTTATCAAATGCCTCATTAGTTGGCGCAAACACAGTAAATGGTCCTTTTCCCTGAAGTGTTTCCACAAGGCCAGCAGCTTTAACAGCGGCTACAAGCGTAGTATGGTCTTTTGAATTTACGGCGTTCTCAATAATATTTTTGTTAGGATACATTGCGGCACCCCCTACCATTTTTGTTTGCGCTGAAACAGCACCTACGGTTAAAAGCAAAACGATTACTGCTGCGAAGAATTTTGAAGTTTTCATGATTGTTTATTTGTTAAAAGTTTATAGTGACAGATACGCCATAAACACAATCATGGTTTTAAGGAAATACAAAATTTTAGATTTTTTTAACTAATAGCCGTTATTTATTCCTCAGAATCAACATTATCCTTTTTAAAATAAATAATAACAAAAAGACTATTAGTTATGCCGCATACAGTTTACCATCCTTAATTTAAGTAAAAAATATAAACAATCAGTATTAAATATTATTGACAATCAATATCCCTTATCATTTCATACGATGCTCCAAGGGCCTTAGCTCTAGCGGCATCTTTACATGCAAGATCCATATTCTTATTATTAGCGTACATTTTCGCCCTCATAACATAAAGGATTGCCAGTTGCGTTTCGGGAGTACCCTTATACTGAATAGCCTTCGTAAGATCAGCAACAGCTTTTTCATCTTCCTTCATTATAGCATACAATATAGCTCTTGATTTCAAAACAATATGAGTAGATTCCGGCGTACTTACCCCCAATGCCAGGCCATAAAAATCGAGTGCCTTTTGATAATCTTTCTGATGAAGCTGTTCAATAGCCATAGTCATATAGTCCCGATAACTTTCTTTTGGCTTTGTATTTTCGTTTTCCCGTGTTGTTTCAGCAACTACCGGTTTGCTATTCTCATTCTTAGCCGAATCAGTTTTTGAAACAGTCATTTTAGAGTTTATATTTTCTTTTTCAGGTGTTTTTTCGGTAACTACTGGTTTATTTTTTACCGGTTTTGAAACCTTAGTTCCATTAGCTTTATTTCCTGAATATGGTGCATAGGTTTGAGCCTGAATGCTTATACACATTAAAAGTCCGGTAAATAATAAAAGTGCTTTCATAACAGGATTTTTTATTTCAATTGATGATTGTAAAAATAACAATAAAGATCTACAAAAATTAAACCACAAAAAAGCCCTCTTATTGTTGAGAGGGCATTCTTTTACTATTTTAGTCCAGTATTTACATCACTATTTACACTCAACACCCTGAGTGAGTACATCAGGTAAACCAAGTGCTTTTGCCTTTGCTACATCATTGCAGGCATAATCCATGTTCTTGTTTTTTGCCTCAATCCTTGCCCTTTGCATATACATCATTGCCAACTGCTTTTCGGGAGTATTTCCGCTATCAATAGCAGTTGTAAGATCGGCGATAGCTTTTTTATCATCTTTCATTATACCGTATAAGGTAGCTCTCGATAGCAAAGCCCTCCATGCTGTTTCTTCGGTACTTACATCGAGTGCCCGGGTATAAAAACTCTCCGCTTTACGATAATCCTTTTGATTAAACTGTTCTACAGCTTTATTCATAAGGTCCTGAAAATCGCCCGTAGGCTTTTTTAATTCCTCTATCTGTGTTTTTTCAGCTATTACGGGCTTACTGTTTTCATCTTTATTTTTTGTCGGTTTAGAAACTTTGGTTTCATTGGCCTTGTTGCCCGTATAAGGAGCATAGGTTTGTGCCTGTAGTGTTATACTTAGAAAAAGAACTGATATTGACAAGAGTAATTTCATAGCTCATTTTTTTTAAAGTGTTGATTTTTATAAAAGTAAGAAAAATAGCAATATAAAAACAAAACTGAATAAAAAAAGCCCCTGTCATTGACAGGGGCTTCAATATTTAAAGAGGATAAGGATTATTTGTTTTCTCCTTTTTCCATTCTTTCTTTTAGTTCAGCAAGAGCGTCGATATCACCAAGAGTGGTTTTCTCAACGTTGTTTGAAGAAGACGCAGAAGCGTTAGACTCCTGAGCAGTTCTTACATTTTTCTCTTCCTCATCACGGAAAGTAGCAGTGTGAGAAGCTACTACTCTTTTGAATTCTTTGTTGAACTCGATAACTTTGAATTCAGCTGACTCACCTTTTTTAAGTTTTTTGCCATCTTCTTTCTCAAGGTGACGTGTAGGGATGAAAGCAACAATATCGTCACCGAACTCTACAGTAGCACCTTTGTCAACGATTTCAGAAATCTCACCTGTATGTACAGTACCTACAGCGAAAGAATCTTCATATTTATCCCATGGGTTAGCCTGAGTTTGTTTGTGACCTAGAGATAGTTTACGTCCTTCAACGTCTAGCTCAAGTACAACAACATCAAGTTTATCACCTACGTTTACAAACTCACTTGGGTGTTTGATTTTCTTAGTCCAAGAAAGGTCAGAGATGTAGATTAGTCCATCGATACCTTCTTCAAGTTCTACGAATATACCAAAGTTTGTAAAGTTTCTAACGATACCTGTGTGTTTAGAACCTACAGGGTATTTAGAAGTGATGTCAGTCCATGGATCCTGAGTAAGTTGCTTGATACCTAGAGACATTTTACGGTCATCTCTGTCAAGAGTAAGGATAACAGCTTCTACCTCATCACCAACTTTAACGAAATCCTGAGCAGATCTTAGGTGCGTAGACCAAGACATTTCAGAAACGTGGATAAGACCTTCTACACCTTCAGCAACTTCGATAAACGCACCGTAGTCAGCGATAACTACTACTTTACCTTTAACTTTATCACCTACTGCAAGGTTTGCGTCAAGCGCATCCCATGGGTGAGCATGAAGTTGTTTAAGACCAAGTTGGATTCTTGTTTTCTCATCATCGAAATCAAGGATAACCACGTTAAGTTTCTGATCAAGCTCAAGAACTTCACTAGGGTGGTTAATACGGCTCCAAGAAAGGTCAGTGATGTGGATAAGACCGTCAACACCTCCAAGGTCGATGAATACACCATAAGATGTGATGTTTTTAACAACACCTTCAAGAACCTGTCCTTTTTCAAGTTGTCCGATGATTTCTTTTTTCTGTACTTCGATATCTGCTTCGATAAGCGCTTTGTGAGACACTACTACGTTTTTGAATTCGTGGTTGATTTTCACAACTTTAAACTCCATAGTTTTGTTCACATACTGATCGTAATCTCTGATTGGCTTAACATCAATCTGAGATCCCGGAAGGAATGCCTCAATACCGAAAACGTCAACGATCATACCACCTTTAGTTCTGCATTTAACAAAACCATTAACGATTTCACCAGTTTCGTTAGCATTGATAACTCTATCCCATGCTTTGATTGTACGTGCTTTTTTGTGAGACAATACAAGTTGTCCGGATTTATCCTCACGAACGTCGATAAGAACCTCAACTTTATCACCTACTTTAAGGTTTGGATTGTAACGGAATTCGTTAAGAGAAATAACACCTTCCGATTTAGCGTTGATATCAACAATAGCATCCCTGTCAGTAATTCTTACTACAGTACCCTCTACTACTTCATCGCTGTCGGTTGAGATGAAAGTTTTTTCAACAAGATTTTCAAACTCTCTAAGGTTTTGTTCGTCTACTGCATCAATACCTTCTTCGAAGTTATGCCAGTTAAAATCCTTTAGAAATTCCTCTTGTGTTTTAATTTGTTCAGACATGCTGATTAAAAATTTGTATCCTGTGTTTAGCCCGGTTTCTTGTGCAGCGCAAAACTACAGAAGCGTTTTACATAAAATTGTTTAAATCCCTTAAGGAAACCATATCTGCCAAAAGGTGCGCAAAGGTACAACTTTTTCAAACAAAAACAAGCATAACACTCACATTTTTAAGCAGGTAAATAAAATCAGAAAAAACATTTATATAAAATTCAACATTTGTCAGAATAATAACGTTTTAAATCAAATAAATTAACATACTTTTTATAGTAATGATTTTTTTTCTACCTTAGACTTCGGAAAAAACTTGAAATTAAGTCAGTTAAGAACTTAATTTTACCATGAACTTAAACTCTCATAAACGCTATTTAAATGAGGTGTATTTCGTATATATGAAATATGCCCTGGCAGCACTTTTGCTTTTTTCTTCCCTATTGCTCTCAGCACAGGATTTTACAGTAACCGCCATCCCTACGAACGAAACCTGTAATGGAAATGGCTCCATAAGTTTTTCTGTACAAAATGCTCAGCCAGGAGCTAATATTATATACATCGTATATTATCTGGGACCTAACGGTTCATCAACACCGGTTTTAGTACATAATAGTTCCGCAACAACAGTTGGAGGACAGCAGGATGGCATTTATAAAGTAGAAGCGCATCAGTACACCGGAACTCCGCAAACAGAAATCCTCC
Organism: Flavobacterium suzhouense; assembly: GCF_042684765.1. NCBI lineage: Bacteria > Pseudomonadati > Bacteroidota > Flavobacteriia > Flavobacteriales > Flavobacteriaceae > Flavobacterium > Flavobacterium suzhouense. The sequence goes on from NZ_JBHUMD010000028.1 coordinate 63,690, forward strand.
CTCCCACACCTCCGGTTCAGGTAACTATCGAAGACAATACCGCTCCATTGACTTTTAACCTGAAACCAAAAGGGATTCTATGCGGTAACGATGGTTCTATAACAGTTGAAGTATTAACCGGAGCCGCCATAAGTTATGAACTTAATGGTGCTAACGGAACACATATAGGACCCCAAAGTTCAAATGTATTTACAGGACTCACCCAAAACGTAGTCTATTCAATAGTTATAACAAATGGTTGTGGTGTGGGTATCCCACACTCATTAACTCTTTTTGAAGAGATTCCTGATTACGCAATAAGTTCAGCTCAATTTCCTGATATTGAGTTACCGGCCTGCGATAAGTTAACTATCAAAAATGATTTACTGAGCACAAACAATGTAGCTCTCACTTATCCTTTTACAGCTAAGTTTACAATAACACATTATGATGGCACTGTAAGCACCTACAATCAAACTATTACAGCAGGCGAAGCAACAGCAGCTACGGCTATACTGGTTACTGATTATCATTATAACGAACCTTGCCATTATAATATTGAATTTACAGACACCTGCGGAACTGTAATCGCTTCTGATGAATTCCCCATAGATGTTCTACTGACAGGCAGTGGCGAAATGATAGAGCTAGCCTGCTTGCAAAAAGGCCTTAAATACAGGTTTGGAAAATTTTATGGCCCTTTTACTTTAGAATTTGTTAATCCTCCTGCAGGCTTTAATCCTGCCGACTATAACGCACAATATCCCGGCCCCTATACTGCCGCTGACATGCCTATAATTTTTGGAGATGAAAACAACCCTCTTCCATTTGGCGACTATACAGTTAAAATTCATGACACCTGCAATAGAACACCTGATGGAGTAACACCAACTGTTACTCTTGAAATTCCTGAAATTGAACCAACAGTTATTACCTATCCTTCAACCTGTATTGCAGGCGGAAGCATTGACGCTTTTATACCAGGTCTCCCAATGGCTGAAGCTGCCATTACAGCCGGCCCTCCTGAATATTCGACAACATACGATGTAGATATATCTCAATATATTGTAAACCAAAATACAATAAGAGATAAGGTTATAGTAGGAGGACTTCCTCCCGGCGATTATTTTATAGTTATGAAAGATACCTGTGGTGTAACTTATCCTCCTGTACCTTTTAAAATCCTACCCTATAAAGGAGATGTATCGTCATACCTTTCTCGTCCTGATTGTGAAGTTGGCTATGGCAGCCTCGCATTAACAGGAGCTGCGAACGGATATACCTATGTAGAAATAACAGCTGCACCGGAAGCGTTTAGTAATGACCATCCACTTCCTTATGAAGTAACTCAGTATGTAATCCCAAGTCAAGGAGTCTACATCGATCATCTTCCTCCCGGACAATATAAATTCAAGGCACATAATGACTGTGACGACGATATAGAGATGACATTTGCTAATGCTGTAGTACCCGAATACAAAATAACCACTGAAGAATATGTCCTTATTCCCCATTGTGGATCTTTTGACATTTTTATCAATCATCAGAGTACAGGTACCGCTTTTGTAGGCTTTTATCTTCAGTTATGGGACGAAACTACCGGAAAGTGGCGTAACCCTAATCCACTCGGAGACGAATATGAAGAAGGAACCCAGGTTCTTGGCTATCCTGTTCCCGGTATCACTCTTGCTGACAGTAATGCATTAAAACTAACAAACAACACTACTCACTATAACTTAATTTATCCAAGTGGAAAATTTAGGGTAATAAAACAATTTACAACTTTCGGAAATGGTGAGAATTTAGAAACAACCAAGTTTTGCACACCAACACTTTACGAATTCGAATATTTTGGCGATTTATTTGTAAACGGTGCAGTTAGCTTAAACTGTTCCGGAAACTCAGGAGATGTTTTGATAGATGCCGTAGGCGTACCTCCGCTTACATACAAAATCGTTAGTCATAATGGCGATCCGTACCTAGTTGATAATGGTACCAACAATGTATTCTCCGGATTAACATCGGGTGTATATACAGTCGAGGTCAGTGACCCTTGTAATCACACTCAGCCACTAACATTTAATATAGCTGAAATCCCTCCGTTAGTATATGTTCCGCACCCTTCATTATTAAACGGTATGTCGCTATGTGATCAGGATGGTGACAATAAAGAATCTTTCAATATCACCCCTTATACACCAATAATACTCGACGACCAGGATCCGTCAGATGTAACCATCACCTACCATACATCTTTAAATGAAGCTGAATCAGGTATTAATCCCATTCCGGATCTATCTAACTTAATAACAGGTACCGCAACCATATATGCAAGAGCAACACATGATTTGAGCTTTGATTGTGCTGCCGTTACATGGTTTAAACTAACTGTTAACCCTATGCCTGTACTCAACATGAAAGAAAAATGGGGAGGCTGCGAAGGTGAGGACGTTACCATAACTGCCGACAGTGGATATCCGTATTACAAATGGACAAATGATTCGGGAACAGTAAACATTATTGGTCCTGAGAGTATTACCGTAAGTGATGAAGGGAATTATACGGTTACCGTAAAAGATGACATAGGCTGTGAAGGTTCTAAAACTGTGGAAGTGGTAAAATCACCGATACCTGTTATTAATACGGTTACGATAAAAGACTGGACCGATCAGGATAATGTAATAACAGTTGTTATGGAACCAACAGCTATACCAAGCAGCTACCTGTATTCGATTGATAACATTCATTTCCAAAATTCACCTACCTTTAATAACCTTCCTCCGGGACAATATACCATTTACGTTAAAGACGAATTTGATTGTGGTCTGGATACCTTTGATGCTTATATACTAACCTATCCTAAATTCTTTACTCCAAACGGGGATGGAATTAACGAATACTGGAAAATATACATGTCGATACTCGAACCTGATATGCTGATCTATATCTACGACAGATACGGTAAGCTTATAACCGGATTTGGAGCTGACAGCAAAGGTTGGGATGGAACACTAAATGGCTATAAGCTTCCGGCTACCGATTATTGGTTTGTAGTAAAACGCCAGAACGGACAGGAACTTAAAGGTCATTTCTCCATGATACGATAGAAATATTTAACGATCTGACACCTATTACTTCTTCTCCCTGAAAGCTATTGGAAATATGATAGTCAGCAGTAATGCATAAGTAGCAAAAGTAAACCAAATGCTTTGCCAGTCTTTTACACCATTTACGGTAAAATGATCTACCACCCAGCCACTCGCAAGTCCACCAATAATAGCTCCTACACCGTTACACATAATCATGAACAATCCCTGTGCACTCGAACGTATTGTAGGTTCAGCTTCTTTCTCTACAAACAATGATCCCGAAATATTAAAGAAGTCAAAGGCCATTCCATACACTATCATCGATAACAACAGTAGCCAAAACCTTTCATCAGGATCACCAAGGGCAAAAAAACCAAAACGAAGCACCCAGGCCAGCATGCTGAACAACATTATCCTTTTAATCCCAAAACGATTCAGGAAAAATGGTATACTCAGAATGAAAAGGGTTTCGGATATCTGTGAAATTGATAATAATATATTTGGACGCTGAACAGCAAATGAATTTGGATGAGTTGTTTTAAAATCATCAAGGAAAGGACCACCAAAAGCATTGGTTATCTGAAGTGCCGCACCAAGCAACATGGCAAATACAAAAAAAACAGCCATCTTCTTTCTTCGGAAAAGCACAAAGGCATCAAGCCCTAACGCCGAAGCAAAACTTTTTTTCTCAGGATTATGAGCCGGCACTACTGCAGGCATAGTAAAAGAATATATCCCTAAAAATATACCCGCACCGGCACTAACATAAAGTTGATACGGGCTTTGTGTCCATCCACAAAAATCGATTACCCACATAGCTACAACAAAACCTACTGTTCCCATTACCCTTATGGGAGGAAATTCTTTAACGATATTAGAATTATTTCTTTCCAATAGCGCATACGACACAGCATTGTTTAGTGCAATTGTAGGCATATAAAAAAAGGAATGTAGTAAAATAGCAATGTAAAAGGAAGGAAAATCAGTAAGCGTAGAAGCATATATTAAAAATAAAGCCGCTACAATATGACTGATTCCTAATACGCGTTCGGCATTTAGCCAGCGATCTGCTACAATTCCCAACAGTCCGGGCATAAATAATGAAGCGATCCCCATTGTGGTAAAAACACTTCCAATCTGTATTCCGGAAAAACCAAGAACACCACCCATGTAACTTCCCAGAGAAATAAGCCATGATCCCCAGATAAAAAACTGAAGAAAATTCATGACAGTAAGCCTTGCTTTTATACGCATAGATTAACTTTTTGCATCAAAACCGCAAATCTATTAATTAAAAACCGCTTTGATTATTAAGAAATAGTAAAGTTAATTATGTTTTAATATCAAGCAAGCCAATTGATTAAAACAGCATAAAAAGAATTAGGAGAACAAAAAGAACAAGGAGAATACATCCTCTGACATATTCTCTACCTTTAAAATATGTATTACCGCTTTTAAGGCGTTCATTTGAACTTTTAAGAAGAAAGTATATTAGCTGCATAAAAACCACAGCGACAATGAGCACAGCAACTTTATTCAGCATAGTTTAGCCGTCAATCAGCGCTTTTGCAAGAACCAACACCTTATCAAGCTGTTCCTGCTTGGAAATATTAGAATTATCCATCTCAATCGCGTCATCGGCCTTTACAAGAGGTGAATCTTTTCGATGGGTATCAACATGATCACGCTCAACAACATTTTTGTACACGTCGTCATAAGTAACAACCTGTCCAAGCCCAGTAAGCTCTTTAAAACGTCGTTGTGCACGTACTTCAGGTGCGGAATTCATGAATATTTTAAGTTCAGCATCAGGGAAAACAACTGTACCAATATCCCTTCCATCCATAACTACACCTTTATGATCTCCCATGTGCTTTTGCTGCTCCACAAGCTTAACACGTACTTCGTGTACTTCGGCAACATAACTTACAAGTTTAGAAACTTCTAATGTTCTTATCTGCTTTTCAACATTCTCACCATTAAGAAACATTTCCGCAAGTTCCAGTTCAGGATTGTATACAAAACGAAGTGTAATATTATCAAGGCTTTCAATTAATCCTTCCCTGTCAAAAGCACCTTCTGTAATAAAGCCGTTTCGCATAGCATAAAGGGTAACCGCACGATACATCGCTCCGGTATCAACATATACATATCCTAATTGCCTTGCAAGTTGTTTTGCCAGGGTGCTTTTACCTGTTGAGGAAAAACCGTCTATCGCTATGGTAATTTTTTTATCCAAATCTTATTGTAAGTTAATCATTAAGCCAAAAAGGCTGGTATTTGCTGCAAGAGTATATCGTGAATACGAATAATCAAAGCGCAATTTACCAAATCTAATGCCTACCCCTGCCGAAATTCCTGAAAAACTTCGTTTGTCCTCTAAGCGTAGTTCTTCAGCTCTCCTGAAGTTATACCCTACACGAAGATTAAAACTCTTTCCCGGAAGGAATTCAGCTCCCAGAATAACATGTCGTAGCGCATTATTAAAAAAAGAAACCTTTTCCTCTGTTGTTCCTCCGTCTATACCCTGCTCGGCACGGTTAGGATTGGAAAAAGCTATATTCCATTGCTGAAGATTCTCAAGTGTAATATGCCATCTTAATGGTACATTTTCCATCTCCTGAGAAATCCCTGCAATAATCTCTAAAGGAAGCTGCTCGCGTGTGCCTGCATAGGTAGAAAGCTGCATACCTGCATTACGGATTACAAGTCCGTAATTAATATCATTGTCCTCATCGATAAGAATAGCACCAATATCTACAGCAGCACCAAAAGAGTGATAACTCTCCAGGGTTGATGATATGAACTTAGCATTGGCTCCAATATAAAGATCGGTGTAAGGTACATTATAAGAATATCCTAATGAAAGTGCGATTTCACTACCTGTAAAATCACCTGTTATCAGCCCGGCTTCGTCACGGCCTTCAAAAGTACCGTAATCTACATAATTAACTCCTACATGAAAAGTTTGTACGTGTCTGTCCCATGTATAGGCATAGGCAGCCGTACCATAAGCGACTTCACCATAATAATTACCATAATTAGCAGAAAGATGATTATCCATCTCAGGATTAATGGTAGCAGGATTAAAAATAGCCTGATTTACGTCATAATCGTAAAGGGTAACAACTTTTCCGCCAAGAGCAGCCTGCCGTGGAGAGGTAACAAGATTTAAGAACTGATAGGTATATTTACCTCCTATCTGGCTAAAAGACAAAGTGGTGTACAGCAGGATGAGTAAAAGATACCGGTTTTTAAACATTGTGGTTTTATAGGATTTTGCATACTATAACGCAGATGCGAAGATATTATTTTTAAATAAAATAACTGGGTAAAAATTTATTCGTTATTTTATTCAAAAAAAGTCCTGATGAGACCAAAATTCAAGATAGCTTTGGCAACAATAGCCGTACTGTTTATAATTTTATATGTCATATTCCTTAAAACAGACTATCTGATCCCTTCACGCATTGAAATTCAGGATCCAGCAGGTTTTACAAAATGTATTATTAATGAACTTGATAAAGAACTTCCTCCCTCTGACACATTATATATTGCAACTTTAAAACTTTACGGAATTTGTGGCACCGGAATAGAAACTCCTTCTCCATTTGAAGAAAAAATATCCCGTTTAAAAGAAGGCATTAAAGAGCCTGTCTATATTTCAGACAGCCGGTATGAATCTTTATATGGTTTTTCTAATCGTATTATACTAACCGGAAATGCTATAGGTGGACCAGAAGGATGTAATTGCTTCATCTCTAAAAAAAGTATAGCCCTCACGCCTGGATTCATAAAGAAATTATACCTGATAAATTATGAAAAACTGCGAAAAAACGATGCCGACATTCTGATTACAGATTTTGAAAATATTAATACTATTTTAAAATTCAACATGAAATTCAGCAAGGGAAAATGGCAAGTAGTAGAATAAAAAAACGGCTAAGAAATTTTAGCCGTTTTTTTTATGATTTAACCTGTTTTAAAGCATTTTAGCATTTTTCGCTTTTTGATCGGTTATAGCATGTTTAATAACATCTTCCATTTTGGTTACATAGTGAAAAGTCAGCCCCTGAAGGTAATCCTGATTGATTTCTTCAACATCCCTCCTGTTATCCTCACACATAATAATTTCCTTAATGTTTGCCCTTTTAGCAGCCAGTATCTTTTCTTTAATACCACCTACAGGCAATACTCTTCCACGTAAGGTAATCTCACCAGTCATAGCCAGACTTTTCTTAACTCGTTTTTGCGTGAATGAAGAGACTAGTGATGTCAGCATAGCAACACCTGCACTCGGTCCGTCTTTAGGCGTTGCCCCTTCCGGTACGTGTATATGAACATTATAATTATTGATAACTTCCGGATCAATACCCAGTTGCTCTGCATTTGATTTAATGTATTCTAATGCTATAGTAGCTGACTCTTTCATTACAGTACCAAGGTTACCTGTCATGGTCATGTGGCCTTTACCCTTAGAAAGTATCGACTCAATGAAAAGAATGTCGCCCCCTACACTAGTCCACGCAAGGCCTGTTACCACACCGGCAACTTCGTTGTTCTCATATTTATCGCGTTCCATTTTAGGAGCCCCAAGAATTTCAAGAACATCCTCTTCTGTAACTTTAGAATTAAATTCTTCTTCCATTGCAATACATTTCGCATAATGACGTATCACTTTAGCGATTTGTTTTTCCAATCCTCTTACACCCGACTCGCGAGTATAACCTGTAACAATCTTTTCTATCTGTTTTTTACCAATAGTCAGATCTTTCGATTCGAGACCATGCTCTTTTATCTGTTTGGGAACAAGATGTTTTTTAGCGATTTCAACCTTCTCCTCTATTGTGTAACCTGTCATGTTGATGATTTCCATCCTGTCGCGAAGTGCAGGCTGAATGGTTGAAAGGTTATTAGACGTAGCAATAAACATTACTTTACTAAGATCAAAACCAAGTTCAAGGAAGTTATCATAGAATTCTTTGTTTTGTTCCGGATCAAGCACTTCCAGCAATGCAGATGACGGATCGCCCTGATTACTTACACTCAGTTTATCAATCTCATCCAGCACAAATACAGGATTAGAAGTACCCGCCTTTTTAAGGCTTTGGATAATTCTTCCCGGCATAGCACCGATATAGGTCTTTCTGTGTCCTCTTATTTCCGCCTCATCACGAAGGCCTCCAAGTGAAATACGTATATATTCCCTTCCTAATGCCTCAGCTACAGATTTACCTATTGAAGTCTTACCAACTCCCGGAGGGCCATATAAACAAAGTATAGGCGATTTCATATCCTTACGAAGCTTAAGCACCGCAAGGTGTTCTATAATACGTTTTTTTACATCATCAAGGCCATAATGGTCTTTATGAAGTACTTTCTCGGCATGCTTAAGGTCAAAATTATCTTTAGAGAATTCATTCCAAGGCAGATCGAGCATTAACTCAAGATAATTACGCTGAGTTGCATACTCCGCCACCTGCGGATTCATGCGCTGTAATTTGGCAACCTCTTTATCAAAATGGGATTTAACCTTTTCGGTCCATTTTTTAGCTTTGCCCTTTTGGCGCATATCTTCGATTTCCTGATCGTGCGAAACACCACCCAACTCTTCCTGAATGGTCTTCATCTGCTGATGCAGGAAATACTCACGTTGTTGTTGGTCAAGGTCAAAACGAACTTTACTTTGTATATCATTCTTCAGTTCAAGTTTCTGAAGCTCAAGATTCATATATCGAAGTGTCTCAAGCGCTCTCGCTTTAAGGTCATTTTCGGCTAGTAGAGCCTGTTTTTCCTCAACAGTAAGGTTCATATTACTTGACACAAAGTTTACAAGGAAAGAGTTGCTTTCAATATTCTTGATAGCAAAAGTAGCCTCTGTAGGAATATTTGGGCTTTCCTTGATTATTTGTATAGCAAGTTCCTTGATCGACTCAATAATAGTAGTAAACTCCGCTTCACCGGATGCCGGCCTTACTTCATTAACTTCTTTTATTGTAGCCTGCAGGTAAGGGGTATCAGTAATAACCTGATCAATTTCAAAACGCTTTTTACCCTGAAGGATCACCGTGGTATTACCATCAGGCATTTTAAGCACCCTAAGTATTCTCGCTACCGTACCTACTGTATTTATATCATCAATAGCGGGCTCTTCAACACTTTCGTCTTTCTGAGCAACCACTCCTATGATTTTTCCGCCTGCATTGGCGTCATTAAGAAGTTTTATCGACTTATCGCGGCCTGCTGTAATAGGGATAACAACTCCCGGAAACAACACCATATTGCGCAATGGCAGTATTGGCAGGGTTTCAGGCAATTGTTCGTTATTCATTTCTTCTTCATCCTCAGGTGTCATTAACGGAATCAATTCCGCATCTGTATCCAGTTCCTGAAGTGACAAACTGTCAATATTTAATATTTTTTGATTCGCCATACTATTGTAAAGGTCATTTTGTCATTAAACATAGATACACAAAGTTAGCCGATTTTAATAGAAAAACAGCATAGAACCTCTGTATCAATAAAATGAGGCATACATAGATCATACCCGCATACTTTTATGACAATCATTATGCCATAAAAAAATCCGCAGTCTGCGGATTTTTATTTTTTATGCTACTTGCCTAGTAGAAAATATCAAACTGACCGCCTGTTACTGTATGAATTGCAACGCCTTCAGAATTTCTGACTGTAAAGTTGAAAGTACCCGTGATACGTTCACCATCATTATAAGTAATCGTAAGGTTACCTCCTGTAATATTTGTATACTCAACACCATCAACGGTTAAGGTAGCTAAAGGCACTCCTTGTGTAATGTTACCTTTAAACTGAGAAGTTCCTGGTACAGCGTTGTAATCAATCTGAAGTGTGATCTTTTTATCACCTAAAGCAGTTATAACAACATATTCAGAATCTCCAACACTAAAATAAGCACCAAGAGTATCATCACTATAATCTGTAGTTACATTATCAACAGTAGCTTTAAATACATTATCAAGTGTACTGCCTCCACCTACTTCTCCAGTATAAGAGATATTCGTAAACACACCATTAGTAAACATAATCGTTGACGAATCACTTAAAGAAGTTCCTTTAAAACTAAATTTACCCGAAACAGTTTTATTAGCAGTATCAATAGCTGTAATTTCAAAATAGCCATCATTAGTAGCGTTGATATAGCTATCTTCAGACGAAGCACTTGGATTATATCCAATCAGAATATCATCATTCATAGGATATGTACCTACAACCGGAGGTGCCGCAACACCAATACCGATAGCTTCTCCATTCGTTCCAAAGACAGCAGAAATCTGAATAAGTTCATTACCAAGAGAAGCTGCAGCAGTTATGGCAGTATGCGTTGATCCATTGTAATCAACTTTAAATACACCCGGAGTATTTGGGTTATTTGGGTTACCTCCATTATTGTTGTTATTATTTAAAACCGGATCTACAGGTTCTGTATCACAAGAGATAAAACTGAATGCTGTAAGAAGAATCAATACGACTGAACTGATTTTTAGCTTTTTCATAGTTAATTGTTTATTTTTTCAGTCCAAATATAAAAGTATTTTTAGACAAATTATTACTATTAAAAAGTAAACGATAATATTTTATAAAAAAAGCATCCGCTTATACGGATGCTTTTCAGTATAATAAAGGATATTTTATCTTAATTTACTATATAAGACTGAAGTTCCTGAGTAAAAGTATCTGTCCCTGCATTTGCAACAGACTTAATAGGTCCTATATTTTTTGCAAACCATATTTCAGAATTTGTTACCGTTTCAGTGCCCATTCCTTCAATTACAGCAGTTTGCTTAAAAGATATTTTAATAACGTCATTATAGGTTACTCCATTAACAGTAACAGTAACATCTTTAGCTAAAATCTTGCCCTCAAAAGTTAAATTCATTACCACGTCAGGCATAGGTATTGGAGAACCTTCTATTTCATAACTTGTAACTTGTTCGGCTGTATCTGTCCAAGTTTGTCCTACTTCAAGGTTATCCTTAAGGAAAATATACTCAAAAGGAGATACAGTGATAGACATCCCTTCTTCCGATGGTATTTCAACACTTACCCTTACCGAATAACTCCCTCCCTCTTTTCTAAGAAGCATTGTAGCATTTCCTGTAAATCCATCACCAGTTCCTTCATTTTCAAAGAAATGGTCTATCTTATAATATGTTTTATTGTTTACAGACTCAGTTGAAGTAATCTTCATTGGCTGATTAGCTTCTCCATCCTGTTCAAATACCCACTGATTATTAATAGCATAAGGCCAGTAATCACCATCACTGCTACCAGGTTCAGTACCAGGATTTGTTCCAGGGTTATTACCAGGATTCTCACCATTATTGTTGTTATCGTTCAAAACCGGGTCAACTGGTTCAGTATCACATGAAACAAAACCAATTGCCGTAATTAAAACTATTACTAAAGATCGTATGATGCTCTTTTTCATTATCTATTCTTTAAATTTTATTCAACAGACATTTTAAACGTTCCGTTTGTCACTTCGACAGTTCCAAACTCATTTTCTGCGGTAAACGTAAATGTTCCTGTTGCAATACCATCTGTAACATCTGTAATGATAATTTCACCGCTAACTGCATTATATACATCCTCTCCAACAGTAACCGAAGCTGACACAGTTGACATATCAATTACAAAGGTACCTTCACTCACAGCTGTCAAAAAAAGACTTATTTCATATGCTGGTTCTGTATTGGTTCCTTTAAATGTATGCCCTTGTTGATTTACAACAGACCAGGCAGTTCCAAAATCAACAGTTGTAGCACCAACAGTAGCTTTTATTGAAGCCTCAAATGGAGGCTCATAAGGAAGTGGCGTAGGAAGAGTCCCGGATAATGGTACCTGTTCAAAAATACCACTAAAGAATGGAACACCGTCTTCCGGAGCAGCAGCGTTGTTATCATAACCTATAAAACTGAATGCACCTGTTATAGTACCGGCAGCTGACTCAGACAATTTAACAACACCTGTATTTAGGCTTGTAAACGGACTTGTTGCGGTATATTCATTACCTGAAGCATCTACATAAGTTATAGTTCCTTCTGCAAAACCACCATTCTTATTAAGCTGGTTACCAAATTCTATTACCAATGATTCTCCTGTATCCGCATTTTCAGCATCAATCGTAACATAATCTCCCGAAGCAGTAGCATTAACACTTGTAGCCACAAAAACCTTTGTAGAATCTCCCGGAATCGTGTAGTTTACATTCAAAATAGTCGAACCTGCAGGTCCTTGTCCCCCATTAAGCAATTCGGCAGGATCATCAGAACAAGAGGTAAGCCCTAACATAGTTGCAAAAGCAACAAAAGCCGTTAGAAATCTAAGTTTTTTCATATCAGTTTTGGTCGTTTTTAATAATAATTATTTTGGTTTCAGTTTAAGTCAAAAAGCTAATGCTACAAAATGTCAAAAAAACAAATAAGTTCTTAATTATCAAAACTATTATTTACATATTTCATCTGACAATTCAATATAGTTAAGCAAACTATCTGTTTCTGTTTACTCTTAACAACAAAAATACACCTACAACAAAGAATAATGTAAGGAAAACTACAGAATAACGCATACTTCCAAATATCTGGTCAATAGCGCCATATAGCACCATACCTATCACGATTCCAATCTTCTCGGTAACATCATAAAAGCTAAAAAAGGAAGCTGTATCCTGTGTTTCAGGCAACATTTTTGAATAGGTAGACCGTGAAAGTGACTGTATACCTCCCATAACCAAACCTACAAATGCAGCAGTTACATAAAAGTGTATTGGTAACGATATAAAATAAGCCACAATACATATTACTGCCCAAATGCAATTGATACCTATTAGTGTTTTTATATTTCCATATTTCTCAGAAAGTCTTGATGTAATTATAGCTCCTCCTACTGCTACGAGTTGGATAAGCAGGATGCTAACAATAAGCCCCATCTGTTTCGCGCCACCTTCTCCCCATTGAATCTCTTCGGCTCCAAAGTATGTGGCCACAAGCATAACTGTTTGTACTGCCATACTATAAACAAAGAAAGCTCCCAAATATCTCTTAAGCGTAATATTCTGCTTCAACTGGAACCAAACTTTACGAAGCTCCCTAAAACCATTAAGCAATACATCGGCAGTTACCTTATTAGCTGGTTTATTTCCCTTTGGCAGATAGTAATAGGTATATTGACTAAACAATATCCACCATACGCCTACAGAAACAAATGACCAGCGCATCATGGTAATTTGTGACTCACCCTCTTCCACAGACATAACCATTCCAAGGTTAACGATCAGTAAGATAACACTCCCAATATAACCCATAGAATAGCCACGTGCACTCAATGCATCCTGTTGATCAGGAAAAGCAACATCAGGAAGATAGGAATTATAAAAAACAAGACTACCCCAAAACCCAACCAGACCAAAGAAATAAAATACAAGGCTCGGATAAATGTTATCAAGGTCAAACCAGTAAAGTCCTATACACGATAATGCCCCTATATAACAAAACAGTTTAAGGAAGCCTTTCTTATTTCCGGAATAATCGGCAATACCCGAAAGTAAAGGCGATATAAAAGCTACCAGTAAAAACGCAAAAGCAGTTACAAAGCTCATTAGCGCCGTTCCCTTTACTGACGAACCAAAAATAGGCACATGGGTAATCCCTTTTGAGGAGAACAAAGCATCATAAAAAATTGGGAATATAGCCGAAGCGATTACAAGGCTATATACAGAGTTAGCCCAATCGTAAAAAGCCCAGGCATTCAGAAGCTTTTTGCTTCCTTTTTCTAATTGTGTCATAGTTTTTGGTTTGGAAAACCAAAGCTAATTTATTTTTCTTTATGTAGTAAAGTCTAAAGTTATAAAGTCGTAAAGTTTTACACCAAATAAACACAGACTCGTAACATCAGCACTTGCAATTACTTCTATGGGGTTTGTCCCTATTTCTTTCAATAAACGGATAAATCTTAATGGCAAAATAAAAATCCGCTGAATGAAGTTTCTTTTGCTTAAAGAAAAGAGGCAAAAAGTTTTCGCTTCCTATGATAAGTGGCCCCAGCCTTAAATAAGTACCAAGCTGTAAATCCCTGAATTCATACATAGAAACCGAAGCTCCATACCCCAGTATCTTTTTCTGAACTGAATAGGAAACATTAGCAATATTAGCACGCCTGAGGCTGTTTTTAAAAACAGGTGCTCTTTGCACTAAATCAAAATTCAAATAATGATCATCCCTTATTCTTTTACTCATATTAACATGCATGCTTGTAGGAAGGCCAATAGAAAAATCTGAACCTACTAACGAAGCGTCGGGGTCTCCGTATACCTCTTCGCTCAAAATATGCATTAATTCTTCAGGACTGTTAATGTTTCTGCCCGACAGACTATTAAAGTCAAAAGGCCTGCCCCTAAAATGATGATTCTGTCCCTTAAAATTGATATACCCTATATCAAGTACATTAAATGATATCTTATAATCATAATCTTCCATCCTGTAATTCCATTTTATAAAAGTTAGTCCTACATCAGCACCCAAACCTCTTCCGTTAGGCTTAAAATCATACTTCTTTTTTTCAGAATCATAAGCGGTTGCATAAGAAGCATCAATATTATAATTTGTCAATACTCCATCGGTCGCGAAATTACTGTCAACAGTCCTGACAATATTGGCGGTGTTCTTGCTGTTGATTTTCATAGCATCATAACCAATCTCATATTTCAGGCTGCCTCCAAGTACCAATCTAAATTCTTTTTTCTCAAATATTTGTGTAGAAACATTAATCCCTACTTCTCCCCAGTTCATAAAATTGGTCTTGAAAGGATGAAAATCATAGAGGTAAACAGCATCAGTATTGGTATTATTTATTCGTGAATAATTATCAATATCAAGAGCCGAGCCTTGAGTGCGCACTCGGGTAAACAGTCCGAAAACATATTTTTTCTGCTGTATATCTGTTGTGAATGAAAACGATGGCCCTAAAAGATCGGAACTGAAATGATAGCCACCTTTAGCTTTATTGTAATAATCCTGAATATGCAATCCGGTAACTCCCATCACATTGTCAAACAAATTCACCGATTTGATATCAGCACGTGGAATACCAACAATGCTTAAATTCGAAATATAAGTATAGTTATTCTGCACAAAAATATCTTCGGCTACAACATTTACATCCCATAGATTCGGATTAAAAAAGGGCTGTGTAGGAGAAAATCCCACGCCACTTATACCACTGTATTTATCGTTACTGAAAATAACCGGATCCTGAGCCATCAAGGATAAAGGAAATACTAACAAAACAAATCTCCACATCATTTTCTCTAAAATTTTGTTTTTAAACATACATATCGATTTATACAGCATTTTCAGCATAAACAAAGCTTTTTCTTTGCTAATAAAACAAGCAAACCAATGCTTTCCCTCCATAAAAAACGTAAATATTCATACTTATATTACTATTAATTTAACATTCAACAATTTGTAAAATAAAAAAGCTACCATAAGGTAGCTTTATAACAATATTATTGTTTCAATACAATTAGTATTTTACTCCAAACTTAGCTGCTTCTGCTTTTGCATTAGCAACGATACTCTGTATATGTGCAATCCTTGTTGAGCCTGAAGGGTGTGTACTCAAAAATTCAGGTTGAGCAGCTCCTCCAGAATTAGCTTCCATCCTTTGCCAAAATTCAACCGCTTTATCCGGATTATAGCCAGCAATAGCCATAAGCGTAAGGCCAATTTCATCAGCTTCGGTTTCATGTTTTCTACTGAAAGGAAGCATCCCTCCTACTTCAGATCCTAATCCATAAGCCTGCATAAGTATTTCTTGAGTAGAAGAACTTTGCCCGGATGCCGCCACCTGAACCCCGGCTGCTCCCAACTGTTGAATTTGTGCGGCACTCATACGTTGAGCACCATGATTAAGCAATGCGTGAGCTACCTCGTGTCCCATTACGGTTGCAAGTCCTGCATCATCTTTCGTAATTGGCAAAATCCCTGAGTAAACCACAATTTTACCTCCCGGCATACACCATGCATTCACCTCTTTGCTATCAACAAGGTTGTATTCCCATGCATAACCGTTAAGGTAATTTGATTGTCCTTTCGAATTAAGGAGTTTTTCTGCCGCAGCTTTTATTTTTTGTCCTACGGTTACAACACGTTGAGCATCAGCCGTGCCCTTGATTACTTTATTTTCTTTCAGGAACTGGCTGTATTCTGCAAAAGCAGTTGGGAATATCTGATCATTCGATACAAAATTCAGGTCCGATTTACCTGTTAAAGGATTCGTACTGCAGGCAAATATAAAAAGCAGTAGAAAAGCAGATGATGTTAATACACCTTTTCTCATGGTTATGAAGTTTATTAAATTCTATTCAAATTTAGGAAATTCATTTTATAACTATTTCAAAAAATTAACACTGCGAAGTTAAAGTATTGTGAATGTTCAAATTAATTCACATTTGAATGATAATACACCTACTATCAATTTTATAACACCCTTAAAACTAGGCAAGCATAATAAATTGTAACTTGCTGAAAAATTCCTTTATAATGTCCGATAATCCAAAAAAGCATCGTGATTCGATGAGAATACCAAAGCCAATATTGGTTACTGCCAAAATTCTGGAGATGACTTCTCCACGTCTTGCAGCAAAATTTGCCATGAAACTTTTTACGACACCCATGAAATTCAGACTTCCAAAACGTGAAGAAGAAATGGATAGCAAAAGCAGGCAACATGAATTTTTACTACCATCTATCGGAAAAAAAATACATGTTTACCATTATGGTGAAAGCGATAAAAAAGTTTTGCTTGTACACGGATGGAGTGGCCGCGGAACACAATTGCACAGTATTGCCGATAAACTCCTGAAGCAAGGTTATAGTACCATAAGTTTCGACGCTCCTTCACATGGAAAAGCAGAAGGAAAATACAGCGATATGTCTGAATTCATTGCTGCAATCCTTGAATTGGAAAATCAATTTGGTCCCTTCGAGCATGCTATTGGCCATTCATTGGGAGCTATGTCCGTACTAAATGCAATTAAAAAAGGGTTAAAGGTAAAAAAAGCAGCAATTATAGGGAGTGGAGACGTTATTGAGGATATAATGAATGACTTTACCGAAAAATTAGGAATGAATATTGATACAGGTAAAATAATGATTGGTTTGTTTGAAAAGAAATTTGGCGAAACCATTAACACCTATTCAGCGTATATAGCTGCAATGGATGTAGTTTGTCCTGTTTTGGTAATTCATGACGAAGATGATACAGATGTACCGGTAAGTGCGGCTCATCATATAGCAAAACATCTTGCATTTCATGAAATAATGATAACAAAGGGCTTGGGGCATCGTAAAATTTTAGGCGACAATAAAGTCATAAAAAAAATTATTCAATTCTTAGAATCATGAAAAAACTAGTTGTTATTGCCTTGTTATTAACCCTTGCTGCATGCCAGGGTCAGGAAAAGAAAAATGCCTTCGTAAAGACTCAAACGGTTCAGCAAACTGATAAAAATGTGAAACTGGACAAAAATACTACCGATGCCGATTGGAAAAAAGTGCTAACCGAGGAACAGTATCAGGTACTTCGTCAAAAAGCAACAGAAAGACCTTTCACAGGAGAATATTATAAACATTTTGAAAAAGGTGTATATGTTTGTGCAGCCTGTGGTAATCCTTTGTTTAAATCTGATGCAAAGTTTGATTCTTCATGCGGATGGCCATCTTTTGACCAGGCTATAAAAGGTTCGGTAATTTATAAAGAAGATAAATCATTGAGTATGAACAGAACTGAAGTTATGTGTGCGAATTGTGGTGGACACTTAGGCCATGTATTTGATGATGGGCCTGAAGAAACTACCGGAAATAGATTTTGTACCAATTCCGTTTCTATTAAATTTATACCTGCTAAAAAATAAGCTTACTTCATGGAAAAATATAATATAGAAAAAACTGAAGCCCAGTGGAAAGAAGAATTAGGTTTAGAAAGATTTAAGATATTACGGGAAAAGGGGACTGAATTTCCACATTCAGGAAAATATAACCTAACATTTGACAAAGGAACATACTGCTGTGGTGCTTGTGGTGAGCCCCTGTTTGAAAGTAACTCCAAATTCCACTCAGGCTGTGGTTGGCCATCGTTTGACGAATCAATTCCGGGAAAAATAGAATATATTAAAGATACATCTCATGGAATGATTCGAACTGAGATTCTTTGTGCCAATTGCGGCAGTCACCTTGGTCATGTCTTTGATGATGGCCCCACTGAAACCGGCCAAAGATATTGCGTAAACTCTCTTTCTATTGACCTAAAGGAATAATTTGTAATTCAGCATATGGATCTTTTTAACGAAAGTGTAAACTGGCAAAAGGAGCTCCGTCCTCTTATAGCAAAATATAAGGGAAAACAGCATCCTTTGGATTATAAGAATATTTACCAGCTTTTAGTAATGGTGGTTCTTTCAGCACAGGACAGCGATGCTCATATCAACAAAATTGCACCTGCGTTTTTTAAAAAGTATCCTGATATGAAAGCTCTAGCGAAGGCTAATACTGCTGGACTTATGGAATATCTTGAAGAAGTTCATTTTCATCAAAATAAGATAGCCTGGCTTCAGGAAATAGCGGAAACGGTTAAAGAAGATAAGAACATTCCCAAAACTATGAAAGAGCTGACAGCTCTTAAAGGAGTTGGCAGAAAGTCTGCGAATGTCATCATGCGAGAAGCCGGTTCAGAACCTGAAGGAATTATGGTTGATCTCCATGTATTACGTGTCGCTCCGAGACTTGGCATTGCCAAAGGTAAAGATGCAACCAAAATTGAAAAACAAATGATGGAAGTACTACCTAAAAGTATGTGGAGGGAAATCGGAATGGCAATTTCTTTTTTAGGGCGAGAAATTTGCAGACCTACCAATCCAAAACACAGCGAATGTGTCATGAATAAAGTATGTGAATATTGTCTGAGTCACAAATAATAAAAGAGAGAAGCAATGCTTCTCTCTTTTATTAATATATCTTAATCAGATCTCCTGCTGAAGTAAATGTGGCCGTGTTATCAATTCCATCTTTGCTGAGTATTAACTTATATTCACCGTCATCAGCCTTCTGAGCTTCATTTATAGTATAATTACCATATTGCTTTTTAATCTTATCCAACACCTCCTTAGGGATATCAGATACATTAATTTTTTTGTATTGTTTTTCCTGAACTATAATTATTCCCGAAACATTTATGTAAGCTTTAACCGGACTGATTATTGCTACACATGCTGTTATAGTCAGCATAAAAAGTAACTTTCTCATAATAAATCGATTAGTGATAATCTCAAAGTTACTTAAACCTATAAAGGTGAGTTATTAAAATAATCATAAACTTTCAAAGCAAAAAACTAGACAAGCGCGAAAAAGTAAAAGAAAGGCGACTACCCCGATAGCTATCGGGGCTCCTACAAATTGCAGTACCAATAGTGCTATAAAGCAAAAAACCCTTCATCATTTAAGATGAAGGGTTTTCAAAAGGCACGAGGTCTTCGGCCGAATTGGCGCAGCAAAGGCGACTACCCCCGATAGCTATTGGGGCTCCTACAAATTGC
>NZ_JBHUMD010000029.1:0-196802 GCF_042684765.1 Flavobacterium suzhouense
CCCCGAATGGCGATGGCTTCCATGATACCTGGAACATCATCGGGCTGCAGGACACCGGATCGGTCATCTACATCTTTGACCGTTATGGTAAACTGATCAAGCAGATCAGCCCTGACAGTGATGGATGGGATGGTACCTTCAACGGTACACCGGTACCGGCAACCGACTACTGGTTTACGGTAACCTACCCGGAATATGATGGTACAACAACCGTGATACGTGAATTTAAATCGCATTTCTCACTGAAGAGATAATATAAAATAATCAAAATTATAGTAAGGCCCTGTTTTTATAAAAAGACAGGGCTTTATAATTTTTTATAGAAAAATGACGTTTTAAAAATAATTTTGGCAGGATTTGTGTGGTGTATGGTTTTATATAATATGTTTGCATATTGAAATGAAGTTTAATAAAGTACATATAGGTCATAGAATATTATGGTTAATGATGGCATTGCATATCCTTAACTTTAGTATTGATAACCCGCATACGCTTTTTGAACACAATAAGGTTGATGCAGACTTTGATGAAATTGATAGTGTTGTAGAGCTTGTTGTTGAAGATGTACTTAATATAGACGATGCCATACCGGAGCATCATTCAAAAACTCCGATGTCTCATAAATTCATGGCTAAAAAAATGATTTGGTTATTTGAAGAGCAGATGACCTTAGTTTTTAGTGAACCCACTACAATAAATTTCAGGATTGTGCAATCAAATATTCATTATGCCAATCCAATATATAATTCACCATTGGTGAATATATTTTCTCCGCCTCCTCAGGTTTAAATACTATAACTTTTCCCGGCATAGCAATATATATTTCTATGATTTTTTACATGCTCATTTTTGAGGTAAATCCGGTATATCTATGTTTTGCCCCTCAAGAGGCACAACTAATCCATATATAGTATTTAAACAATTTTATCATGGAATTTAAAAGTAAATTCTTTGTCTGGATAGCAGTTTTGTTCATCCAGACAGTAGGCATGGCACAAACTCCTGAGCCGGTTACGCTTACTATAAAACAGGCTGAAGAATTATTCTTCAAAAACAACTTTATGCTGTTGGCTCAACAATATAATATTGGCAAGGCAGATGCCGCAATCATTCAATCAAAAGTATATCCTAATCCTGAAGTAACGGCAGATATGATTGCTTATCAGGCTCAGGACAATTTATATTTTCCAACAGGTAACAAGGGAAATTTCGCAGCAGGTATTGAGCAGCTTATCATTTTAGGAGGCAAACGTCGTAAAGAAATTGAAATGGCTAAACTTGATAAAAAGATTGCTGAGACCGAACTTACCGATATGACCCGAACCCTTCAATTACAGATATGGGAATCTTTTTATACACTTCACCATCAACAAAAGGTAATTGAGAAATATAACAAGCTTCTGGATAGGCTACAATCTCTAATTACAAGTTATGAGATTCAGGTAGCTAAAAATAATATTGCGCTTAAAGATTTGGTTCGTTTAAAATCGGTTTATGTAAAAATCAATAATGACAAATCAGAAGAGAGTAAGATATTAATAGACGAACAGCAAAAACTGAATATTCTTTTGGGATTAACATCTACAACTCAGACTATTTATACTGCCGGTGATGCTGACCTTTACGCCGGAAAGCCTTTGTTTTATGATAAGTTATTAAACGAATCGCTTGAAAGCAGACCGGATATGAATCAGGCAAAACTGGAAATCGAATCCGCAAAGCTTAATGTTTCGTTGCAGAAAAGAACGGTCATTCCGGATATTACATTGAGAGGTGGCTACAACCAGCAGGGAGATGCTTTTATGAATCAGTACAATGTTGGCCTTAGCATACCTCTTCCAATATTTGACAGGAATCGTGGTAACATTCAGGCAGCAAAAGTTAATCAGGAGCAACAGACTACAAATGCTTCTTATAAAGAGCTTGAAATAAAGAATCAGGTTTTGGCCGCATGGCAAAATTATACCCGAAGCGTAGAGGAGTACAAGCACATTGGTTTACTTATAAACAATGATTTTGATTCGGTTTATAACGGGATGACTTCAAATTTTGAGAAAGGCAATGTTTCAATGATTGAATTTGCCGATTTTTTTGAAGCTTATAATGAAGCGCAAACAGAAGTGGAAAGGGTTAAAAAACAACTTGCTCTTGCTGCAGCCCAGATTAATTATGTAACAGGAACCAACAATTTTTAGAAATGAAAGCATTTAAATATATATACCCAATAATAATATTTACTACAGCATTTGTAAGCTGTTCAAAAAAGGAAGAAGCTCCTGCAGATGAGAAGAAAAAGTTTGTGATGAGTGAAACTATGTTTAATACAAGCACTTTTGCCGATGCTAAGATGGAAGATGCTCAAAATGAAATCAGGCTGTTTGGTAAGGTAACTGCAGAAAACAACAATATGGCACAGGTGTTTCCTGTTGTTGGAGGAAGCGTACTTACCATTAAAGCTGAACTTGGTGATTATGTTAAACAGGGACAGTTACTTGCCAGTATTCAGAGTAGTGAGGTGGCAGGATTTCAGAGCCAGACCAGTGATGCCGATGCCGATGTTAGTATAGCAGAACGTAACCTGCAAAGTGTTAAAGATATGTATGATGGGAAACTAGCGTCTGAAAAAGATCTGGTGATGGCTAAAAAAGAGCTTGAAAAGGCACGTGCTGAAAAGGAAAGAATGACAGAGGTAAATAAGATCTATCGTTTAAAGAGCGGTTCGGTTTATAATATGTATGCACCTATAAGCGGATATGTGGTAGCTAAGGACATCAGTCCTAATGAGATGCTTAGCAACAACAGGGATGAAGCTGTTTTCACTATTGCAAAACTTGATAATGTTTGGGTTTTGGCAAATGTAAATGAAAGCGATCTTGGAAGGATAAAACAAGGGCAGGATGTGAGCATCCAGACAATTGCTTATCCGGACAGGAAAATAACAGGTAAAATAGATAAGATATTTAATGTTATCGATCCTCAGACAAGAGCGGCTAAAGCACTTATAAAAGTTCCTAACAGTGATGGTTCACTTAAACCGGAGATGAACGCAACGGTTACCGTACATTATTTGGATAATGATAAATATATAGCGGTACCATCAGCAGCTGTAGTGTTTGATAAAAATAAAAATTTTGTGATGGTTTACAAGTCGAAAGATGATGTAGAAACACGAGAGGTTAGTGTTTACAGAGCTCTTGATGATAAGACATATCTTAAAGGAGGATTGAAGGAAGGTGAGAAGGTAATTGTGAAAGGCAATTTACTTATATACGACGCTATAAACGACTAAATAAAACAGCATGAACAAGTTAATAAAAGGCATAATAGGGTTTTCCCTACGCAATAAGCTGTTTACCTTTTTCTGGGTAGGTTTAGTGGTTATTGCGGGCATTATAAGCTATAAAAACATTCCGGTTGAAGCATTTCCGGATGTGACTAATACTCAGATAATAATTGTAACGCAATGGCCGGGACGCAGTGCTGAAGAGGTTGAGCGTTTTGTTACTTCACCCGTAGAGATTGCGATGAACTCGGTGCAGAAAAAAGAAAATGTGCGTAGTGTAACCATGTTCGGGCTTTCTGTAATCAAAATTATTTTTGATGATGATGTAGATGATTTTTTTGCAAGACAACAGGTAAATAATCAACTGAAGAATGTACAGCTTCCTGATGACGTTGATCCTGAAGTTCAGCCTCCGTACGGACCTACAGGTGAAATCTTCAGGTACACTTTAAATAGTAAGGAAAAAGATACGAGAGAACTACTTACGATACAAAACTGGGTAATTGACCGCCAACTTAGAGCCGTACCGGGAATTGCCGATGTTGTAGCTTTCGGAGGGCGTGAAAAAACGTATGAAGTAGAAATAGACCCTATTTTATTACAAAAGTATGAGCTTACATCTCCTGAAGTTTATGAGGCGATTAGTAAAGCTAATGTAAATGTGGGTGGCGATATTATTGAGAAAAATGGTCAGGCTTATGTTGTGCGTGGTGTAGGCTTACTGGACTCTCGTGCTGATATTGAAAATACTATTGTAGCCCAGTCTGAAGGAAACCCTATACTTATTAAGAATATTGCCAAGGTTACCGAATCTAATATTCCAAGAGTAGGGCAGGCGGGACTTAATGGTAATGATGATGTGGTAGAAGGTATTGTTGTAATGCGTAAGAATGAAAACCCGTCTGAAGTACTGGCACGCCTTAAAGAGAAAATTGCATACGTTCAGGAAAATGTTTTGCCTAAGGATGTAAAAATGGAAACATTTTATGATCGTGACAGGCTTATGGAATATTGTACACATACAGTAACTCATAACCTGGTTGAGGGTATAATTCTGGTTACCGTGATAGTGTTTTTATTTATGGCCGACTGGCGTACTACGGTAATTGTATCCATAATTATTCCTTTGGCATTATTGTTCGCGTTCCTCTGTCTGAAACTGAAGGGTATGAGTGCAAACCTGCTGTCCCTGGGTGCTGTTGACTTTGGTATCATTATCGATGGTGCTGTCGTTATGGTCGAAGGGCTCTTTGTAACCTTAGACCAACTCCAGCATAAGATAGGTGCCGAACGCTATAATAAGCTTTCTAAACTGGGATTAATTAGAAAATCGGGTACTAAATTAGGGATAGCGATCTTTTTTAGTAAACTGATTATTATTTCGGCATTACTGCCAATTTTCTCATTTGAGAAGGTTGAAGGTAAAATGTTCTCTCCCTTGGCATGGACTTTAGGTTTTGCTCTACTGGGGGCATTGATATTTACTTTGACGCTGGTACCTGTATTGTGTTCGATATTACTGAATAAAAACGTAAAAGAGAAACACAATGTATTTGTTGAATTCTTTAATAAGATAGTATCAAAAGGGCTTAATGTAACCTTTAAAAATAAAAGGATATCTATAATCATTTCTATGGTTATATTAGGTTTAACCTTGTTCTCAACCCGTTTTTTAGGGTCTGAATTCCTTCCTCCGCTTAATGAGGGTGCGCTTTGGGTTACGGCTGAATTACCTATAAGTAATTCGCTTACCGAAAGTGTAAAAATGGCAAAGATTATCCGTAAGGAATTAAAAGAATTTCCGGAGGTAGATGATGTGTTATCCCAAACCGGGCGTAGTAATGATGGTACCGATCCTAATGGGTTTGGTTTCCTTCAGTTTCAGGTAGACCTTAAACCAAAAGACGAATGGAAAAGGGGAGTTACCCAGGATGAGCTTATTGAAGAAATGAACCATAAGTTAAGCCGTTACCAGGGTATTACCTGGAATTACTCGCAGCCGGTCGTTGATAACGTTGCGGAAGCTGTGGCCGGATTTAAAGCATCTAACGCTGTAAAGATATATGGTGATGATCTTGAAACCCTTGACAAACTTGCTAATGAAGTAATGGAGAAGATAAAACATGTTGAAGGCGTTAAAGATGTCGGAGTGCTCCGTAATCTTGGACAACCCGGAATAAGCGTGAAATTTGATGAAGAAAAAATGGCCTTATATGGTGTTCAGAAACAAGACGCCCAAAGTATTATAGAAATGGCGATAGGTGGTAAAACTGCTACCCAGAAATACGAAGGAGAGAAGAAGTTTGACATAAGGCTACGTTATCAAAAGGATTATAGAAAAGATGAGCAGGATATTATGAACTTAATGGTGCCTACACTGAGAGGGACAAAAGTGCCTCTTAAGGAAATAGCAGAACTGACTACCGAAACAGGTCCGGCGCTTATTTACAGAGATAATACCAAACGTTTTATTGGAGTTAAATTCTCAGTTCGTGACCGTGATCTTGGAAGTACGATTGCAGATGCTCAGGCAAAAGTTAAAACCCTTAAAGTTCCAGAAGGATATTCAGTAGGGTGGACAGGAGAGTATGAAAACCAGATAAGGGCAAGTGCGAAACTAGCTCAGGTAGTGCCAATTTCACTAGTGTTGATATTTGTGCTGCTATTCATAATGTTTGCTAACATTAAGGATTCATTACTGGTTCTTGTAAATGTACCTTTTGCAGTTATAGGAGGAATACTTGCTCTTCATGTAACGGGAATTAATTTTGGTATATCAGCAGGTGTTGGCTTTATTGCTTTATTGGGTATTTGTATTCAGAATGGAGTAATACTCGTCTCAGAGTTCCATAGCAATC
The DNA here is from genome assembly GCF_042684765.1 of Flavobacterium suzhouense. Taxonomy (NCBI): domain Bacteria; kingdom Pseudomonadati; phylum Bacteroidota; class Flavobacteriia; order Flavobacteriales; family Flavobacteriaceae; genus Flavobacterium; species Flavobacterium suzhouense. The sequence goes on from NZ_JBHUMD010000029.1 coordinate 6,142, forward strand.
TTAAGATGAAGATGTCATTGACAGATGCTATCATTAATGGGGTAAAAACAAGAACAAGGCCGGTTATTATGACTGCCCTTATGGCCGCTATAGGCCTTCTGCCTGCAGCCTTATCTACTGGTATTGGTTCAGAATCGCAGAAACCACTTGCAGTATCAATCATTGGCGGACTTGTTACCGCTACAGTATTTACATTGTTAGTATTCCCTAATTTCTTTTATTGGGCAATGCGAAAAAAACATCAGAACCTGATGGAATAAGAAAGTTTTAGTTGATTGGTTAATTTGGAATCGTCCGGAGCACTATGTTTCGGGCGATTTTTTCATTGCCTTATCCATTGTTTCATTTTAGGAAATGAATATTCATCATAAAAAGCGTCATCTTTTGAATATGCCATTCCAAACCATTGTAATAGGGGTAAGCCTATATAATTTTGATTTGTGAAGTTTTCAATATACCAATCCGAATGTCCTTTGTATCCATCTTTATGAAAAACGAATTCACATGGTAGATCTAAATGTTTTAAAGCAGCATAAGACCATAGAATAGCAGCTATTTCATCTCCTTGTGAAGGCCAGTTCTCAGGTATTTGATTCGTTCCGATAAGTGTTCTTTCATTAGATCCTGTGACAGCAATATGTCCTGCTTCATGTAGGATATCACCGGGATATTTTATCTTACTGTGGTCTATGTAAATGGTATTGCTGCCAAGTAAAAGACCGGGAAGAAAACAGGTGTCATCTAATTCTTTTTCGATTACTTTAATACCTATACTTTCAAGAAACTGTATACATTTTTGAAGATATTCTGTGCTATATTTCATGAATTAAGGGCTGTTAATTTGTTCGTTTTCAAAATTAAGATGTAAAACATTTTGAAAAACAGGTGTTTTTACGCATATTTTGAACTACTCAAATATTTAATTTAGTCCTGACAAAAGTGAACCTTACCACTTAAATCAAAGGGGCGGTATCTGAAAAGCCAATGAGTAAGAAACAACTAAAAAAACTTTAATATTATGAGTACAGCTACAGCAGAAAAAGCAACAAGCAAGTTAATTGGTGCTTATCTAGTGAACGGAACAATGGGTAATGTTGGGATGCCTGGTGCACCTATAATGCATTTCTCTTTAGTAGTAGTTCCATCTACTAACAGTGTATCGGGAACTGTTGAAATTACACAAGCTATCCTTGGAGGAGACATTGTAGTAAGAAATGTAACAGGAACAATTCGTGCAACCGGTTATGGAAACGTAACTCAGGTTGTTGCTCTTGAAGGGCAGTATGTACAATCTGTGCCACCACCGGCAATAGGTTCTTACCTTGCAGAGTTCTCTGCTCACATGGCTATCGATAATAACTGGAACGGAAAAGGCGGTTTCAGCTATGGTAACCACAACGTAGAAAATGTTGATGTTAGAAAAGCGTAAATATCACTTTACTTACTATTACAGAAATCCTCACTAAGTGAGGATTTTTTGTTTTATAGCAATAACTGTAGGAGGAAGATAATATTTTGGCTAAATTTCACGAATAATATTTTCATATGGAAAACAAAACTTTTACATACAAACTAACGATCAAAGAATTTCATCTTGACACATTTGGGCATGTAAATAATGCTACTTATTTACAGATATATGAAGAGGCGCGTTGGGAATTTATAACCCAAAATGGTTATGGGCTTGACAAAATCAGATCTACTGGAAAGGGGCCGGTGATTCTGGAAATAAATATACGTTTTATAAAAGAGCTGGGCTTAAGGGAAAACATAACTATATATTCACAAACAGGAGAATATGAAGGTAAAGTAGGTAAGATCAGACAATGGATTGTTGATGAGCAAGGCACTGTATGTTCTGAGGTTGAGATGAAAATAGGCTTGTTCGATACAAAATTACGCAAACTTGTTGCACCGACTGAAGACTGGATGGCGGCGATTAAATAATTTTATAGTGCTAGAAGCAAAGATTATTTCCCCTTCAATAAATTAATACTGACAGTAGCTATATCAGCATCCGGAAAGCGTTTAAAAATTGTGGGATCAGGAAATAGTCCGGCTTCTGCAGCAACAGCATTGAAAACATCAATCTCGACAATATACTGATCCGAAAAACCATGGGTGGCATCATAAGCCGTAGCCGGTGTCTTGCCTAAATTATTGGCTGTGAGTTTAGGGTCAATAGTATGTAATTCAATTAATAACAATCCGAATTTACGAACATAGGGAGACCATTTTTGAAGATGTTCAAGCAGATTGTCTTCAACCAGATTATTGCTGATTCTTTTTCCTCTATAAGCAAAGGCTCCGGTAGATTTACTGATCCTGTTTTGGTTTATGTGTTTAGGATCTTCCCAAATTCTGTTATGATCTAAAAAAGTCCTGACGTTAAGTAAATCTTTCAGATCAATGTTGTAATTCTCTTTTAAGTCCTCAGAAAGTAAGTGGGGTTGTCCGATATCTCCCCAAATTACTTTTGCCCAGATATCAGCCTTAATTAAGTTGGCTCTGGTTACTTTTAACGCTGCTTCATTATAATCTGCACCAACAAGGAATAAAGGGTAATCATCGAGCATTTTGCCTCTTAAGGTTTGTCGGTCTATTACCTCAAAAATATGCTGAAGAAAAGCTCCGTTACCACAGCCCATATCTAAAATACCTTTAGGTTGTTCTTCAATAGGCAGGTTAAAAAGTTTTATGAGAATCTCATCTATAACTTTAAAATAGGTGTCATGAGCCCCGCCGCTTCCCCAAACATTCATCTCGCGGTCTACGTGTATTTCGTTTTCACCTTCAGCAACCATCCGCAGTGCATTAGGATCTCCAAAAATCAGTTCTTCAATTTTGGCAAATGTCGGAAGATAGGATACAGTAACTCCATAAGCACTCGCTCTTCTGGCGTAAAACAAACCAGTATCGGTAAATTGGTAATTGCCTTTTTTTTCCTGAAACCATCCCAGGTGAACAAAAAAGTCTAATATTTTTTTAAAATTTTCAGGTGATCTGTGAAACTCTTCTGGTCTGAAAGAAGTTTCCATAAAGTATTTATGAAACATTCCGTTCATTGCCAGTCGTACTATTGTAGGACCTATTAAATAGCCTTCAATATGCTTCAGGATTTGTTCCTGAATAGTATTAGTAAGCTTGTCATCTGATGGTTCTATCCCATAATTTGCTTTATATTTTTCAAAAATAACGTTTAGTTTTTCAAAAGGAGCATCTTCAAAAAGACGCGGATGAAAGTGAGTCGAAAACTGAAGCAAATCAACTACGTCTTTATACAGATGAAAATTAGAAAAAGCTATTTGTGATCTTTCATTTATCGATATGGTTATTTCCTGTGTATTGTTATCTACTTCATATTCTAAAAATCCCTGTGAGGCCAATACCCTCAGTCCAACATTCAAATAGCCCTGATTTGCTTTATATGTTGTCAGTAGCTCAGATAAAGATATTTGCTTTTTGCTCAATAGTGTTTCCAGGATTCCCTTTTTTTGTAAAGCTATGGCCACCGGTGCAACAGCTAATCCATCAAGGTGTCGGAATATAGAGCTTCTAAGTAGGGATTTATCGTTCATAATAAAGAAGTCATGTATACTCAAAAATAGTGATTTTTTTAAAATAAATGAATTCCTCTCAGTCTCTGAAAAATAAAAAGCTACCTGTTTTAGGTAGCTTTTAAAAATAAACTAAATCAGTCTTACTAATTTCGTCTTAGTTACGATTTTTTAGAAAGTGCTTTTTTCTTTTCTATTTCCTTTTCTGCTTTTTGGAGATCTAGCTTTGCAGCTTCGAGTTGTTTCTGAGCTTCTTTCATTTGTTGTTTTGCCTGCTCCATTTCTTTCATGACCTGCTTCATTTCATGATCTTTTACCCCTGAATCTCTTAAAGATTCATTGATTGATTTTTCGATTTCCTGCCTGTCAATCTGAAGTTCTTTCATAGCCTGTTGTATTTCAATCTGGGCTTTTTTCATCTCTTCCTGAATCTCGTTTCGTTCTTCTTCAGAAACACCTTCAAAAGCAAAGTTCTTTTGCCAGTCAATATTAGCTAATGCATCCATACCTGTACTTACGCCATTTAGAGCTAAAGACATTACTTCATCCATATTTGGCATAGTAAAGTTGAATGAGTTATTCATATTGTCGCTGTTGCCATATGAATAGCTAAAATTAGATTGAATTGGTTGTGTAGTAATCTCAACTGCACCGTTTTTTGCTTTCTTTCCATATTTCTTTTTAGCATCTTTTGCAGTAAGAACGGTCATGTTCATTATTGTCTGGCCTTTTGGTAACTGTAAATCTTTAAGATTATCACCAATTTCTTTTTGTTCAACACCATTTACATAAAATACTGCTCCTTTGTAAAGATTTACAGCATTCGGGCCATTGATATATCCGGTAGAAGACGATGTATTGTAGTTAACATTTGTATGAATCGGTACATTTTCTTTAGCTGATGCTACACTTATCTTATTTGCAGTAACATTAAACGGATTCGGGTTTCCAAAACCAATGATATTGCCATTAGCATTACTATTCTTTTCCATTTCTATTGTAAATGGTTTAATTGGAGTTGTACCGCTAACATAGTGGTCCTGAGACTGGTCTTTGTCTTTGACTGTTGCTTTTATAGCAGTAATTTCACCAGAGGTATTTCGGGCTACATTACTAAATGTAACGTCGGCTTCAAATTCATCTTTAAAAATGTCTGCGTTAGCATTTAGTTCTTCGTCGCTGGTGCTCTTATCAATTGTAATAACAATTTTTGTTTTTTCCTGAGAACTGGTATTTACCTCAGTAGCTTTTTCCTGAGCCACAACTTTTACCTGAAACATTAAGATAAATGCTGCCAGGGCAGGAAGTACAATTCCATATTTCCATGAATTGCGTTTTTTTGATTGCTTTTTGTTTAACATAACGATTCGTTTTTTGATTAATGATTGATAAAAATGATTAGTGATTGATATATATTCCGGCTGAAGTGTAATTTTCAGCAGGGTTTTTTGATATGCTTTTTTGTCGCTCAGCTGCTTTATGGCAACCGCATCGGCAATGAATTCAAGGTTTTGAGATATGGCTTTTTTATAAAGCCATACAAATGGATTGAACCAAAATACAATACAGAATAACTGACTGATAATCATATCAGCTGAGTGTTTTTGACTGCTATGTACTTTCTCGTGATTTAAAATACTTTCAAGTTCTTCAGTTTGTAACGATGCAGAGTTGTAAACGATATAATTAAAGAATGAAAAGGGCGATTGTACCTTTTCGGAATCAATAAGTTTGAAACGACCTTGCTTTATAATACTGTTTCCTTTGAGTATTTTTCGAATGGATAAAAAATCCATAACAAAGCGCATTAGAAAAAATAGTAATCCTATGCTATAAATTGCTATTACTATGTAATACCAGTTTATAGTAAAAGGTTCCGGCTTAGCTGCCATAAACTGTTGCATAACCAAATACTGTTGTAACTGCTCATTACTGATATTCTCAGATACAATAGATTGCTGAACCGGCTCTACAAATATTGTTTTGGTATATTTTACTAGTGGGAGCAGGGTTGAGGTTATTAAACCTGCCAATAAAAAGCCTCTGTTTGAATTGAAAAAAGTTTCTTTTCTCAAAAAGACATAGTATGCAATAAAGAATACGGCAAGTAATCCTGAAGCTTTGGATATGTATATGATAAAGTTTTCCATATCATTCCTTTTTTTCGATCATATCAAGAATCTCGCGAAGCTCTTTGGCGCTAATCTTTTCCTCTTTTGCAAAAAAGGAAATCATGCTCTTGTAAGAATTATTAAAGTAATTCTCTATAGCATTGCTCATAAACCCTCTTCTATATTCTTCTTTTGTTACTAAAGGAAAATATTGATGGGTGTTACCATATGCATTATGGCTAACATAACCCTTTTCTTCAAGGTTTCTTATTATAGTAGAGAGCGTATTGTAATGAGGTTTGTCATCCTCAATTTCCATTAGTACATCTTTTACAAAGGCTTTTTCAAGCTTCCACAAAATGTGCATTATCTCTTCTTCTTTATTGGTCAACTTTTGCATGGTATCATATTTAGTATTCCAAACTTAAAACTATTTTTTTAGTTACACAACTAATTTTATAGTTAAATAACTAAAACAATAGTTTTTTATTGTATGATAACCTTTAAAAAAGTTTTTAAGTATTTTCAGAAAGTAATTTTTTATGAAGCCAAAGCAATGATAATGTTGCTATTATGGCTAAGGTACCCATAAAGATCCAATTGGCAAAATATCCATCTTCTTTATAATAGGCAATAATGGCAAGTCCGGTCTTACCGCTTACAATATGCGCAAGGCTGAACATCATTGTGTAATATGCCATGTACTGGCCTTCGCGCCCGCGGGGAGCACGGTTCATGGCGAATCCGTTAGAAAAAGGAAAATTAAACATTTCGGCATAGGATATTATAAACATGCTAATAACAAGCATGCCTGCCCATCCTTCAAATAACAATGCATAAAAGCTTAAACCCATACAAAATGCGCCCAAAGCAATTACCTTTATTTTTTGGATTCCCTTACGCTCTACATAACCTACGATAGGCATTTCGCAGAGTAATACAAGGAATCCGTTAAAGGACATGAGTAAACCGGTTTGGAACTCTGAAAGACCGTATTGCTTATGATGGTATAAAGGCAAAGTAGAGAAGAGCTGGAAGAATACTGTTGCTGTAATAAAGCTGCAAAACAGAAAAAGCCAGTAAAGCTTATCATTTTTTATAGAACGTTCAATTTTGCTTTCATCTACTGTAACAGCTTCCGGTTTTACTCTTTCTTTTTCTTTGACCAAAAACATAAAGATAAGTATGGAGATAATACACGATGTTCCATCGGCCCAAAACAAACCTTTATAACCTATTCCTAATATTATGAGGCCACCCATTGCGGGTCCGGCCATAAAGCCAAAGTTTACAGCAAGTCTTACAAGAGTAAATGCTCTGGTACGGTTCTCGGGTTTAGCATAAGTACCCAGAGAAACAAACATTGCGGGGCGAAACATATCCGCAATAACCATAATGCTAAACATGGCAATACACAGTCCGGGAAATGTGTTAATATGTTCTATAATAAAGAAAGATGCTCCACTGACAAGCATGCTGAATACCATTACTTTATAGAAGCCTATCTTATCGGTTAATTTACCACCTAACCAGGAACCAATCATAGATCCCGAACCAAAGCAAACCATAACCCATCCTACCTGATCCAGGCTAAAATGCAGGTCTTCATTAAGGTATTTTGAAAGAAAAGGGAATACCATAGTACCGGCACGGTTAATGAAAGTAATGATTGCGAGTATCCATACTTCTCTGGTAAATCCTCTAAAATTATTTATGTAACGGGTGAAAGCCTGCTGAAGCATTTGTTTGATTGATTTCTACAAATTTACAAATGTTAGTGTGCCTAAATAATTATTTTTGCAGAAACCTCATACAGATGAAACTCTTTTTTACAGCTATCGCATTATTCTCATTTATAGCACTCAAAGCACAGGATTGCAGTATCGAAAATTCCATGAAATACCAACAGCAACTGAACAAGGAATATGTAGACCCTTTGGAATCACCGTTGACTCCCAAAGATCTTAAGAAATTCAAATCGCTGGATTTTTATCCTGTAGATATGGCTTATTGCGTAGAGGCAAAATTCGTACGTACACCAGATGAAAAACCTTTTGCAATGCCTACAACAACTGATAGAAAACCTATGTATGTTAAGTATGGAGAGTTGTATTTTACATTACAGGGGAAACAATGCAAGCTGGATATTTTTCAGAATATTGATCTATCAAAAAAAGAAGAGTTTAAAAATTATTTGTTCTTGCCTTTTACTGATTTCACTTCGGGTAATGGTAGTTATGGCGGAGGGAGGTATATAGACCTGCAAAAACCGGATACTGATAAAATAATGATTGATTTTAATACAGCTTATAATCCATACTGTGCTTACAATCATAAATATTCATGTCCTATACCACCTGCTCAAAACGATCTTCAGGTAGAAGTTAAGGCAGGAGTAAAAGCATATGATCATTAAAATAACAAAACCCCATCCGCGGCTGCGGATGGGGTTTGTCTTTTTCATAGCTTTTTTTGGTTGTGAATAGTAGTAGTTTATATTTGAACAGCAATTTCGTTTTGTTGCGCAGCAGTTTCTTTTTCGGTAACAACGTGTTGTAGTATGAACGATCTGTCTCCGGTATTACCTGTCTGTATATCTTTCAGATTTTTAAGGGTTATAGTACCGGTAATATAACCTGATTCATTGTTAGTGTAAGCTTCATCAATAGTTAGAAACTGTTTCTTAAAGGTATCTGCGTCTTCTTTTTTGTGTCTTAGTAATACGCTAAGGTTTACATCGTCAGACAGAACAAGGTTCTCCTTTTGGTTTATCTTTTTATATTCATATCTGTAATCGTAACTAAGAGCAGATATGTCTGATAGCACAGCCGAAGCCGTTGGATGAGCACCTGCGCCCCTTCCTACGAAGAATTGTGTATCGGCAAAGCTTGTTTTGGTAAGTACTCCGTTAAATACATCATCTACGTTAAACAGCCTTTCTTCAGACGATACGAATTTAGGTATTACAAAAGCTGATAATTCACCTTTACTTCCTTTAAAAGCTTGTGCTATCAGTTTTATCTTAAGCCCTTTTTCTTTAGCGTATTTTAGCTCAAGAGGGCCTATGTTATCAATTCCAATATTGAAAAGATCGGCTGGTTTAGCAATGTAACCAAACGAATGAGCTAACAGTATCTGTAACTTGTATTTAGCATCAAATCCGCCTGTGTCAAGAATAGGGTTGCTTTCAGCAAAACCTAAATCCTGTGCCTGTTTTAGTGCATCGTCATACGACAGATTTTCTGCAAATGTCTTTGTAAGGATATAATTGGTAGAACCGTTTACAATTCCTTCGATAGACTCTAAAAGATCGTTATCATAGTACTCTTCAAGATTTCTGATGATTGGAATACTGGCGCATGCAGCAGCTTCATAAAGCAAAGGAACATTGTGTTTTTCCTGTAGTTCTAACAGTTCAGTAAAATGTTCGGCAATCATCTTTTTGTTTGCAGATACTACTGCTTTTCCTCTTTTCAGCGCTTCTGATACGATTTCAAATGCTGCATCGGCATCATCTATAAGTTCTACAACAACGTTAATCTCATCATCGTTAAGGATATCGTTTTTATCGAAAGTAAAATTCTCGCTACCTATTTCCCTCGGCTTGTTTTTGTCCTTGACACAAATGTTTTTGATGTTAGCTTTAAGTCCGGGAGTTTTTTGCAATACTTCGTAAAGACCAAATCCTACGCATCCAAAACCATACAGGCCTATATTTAAAGTTTTTCTTGACATGAATTAAATCTATTATACAGCAGCTGTTGCGTTTTTGTTACTACTTTGTTTTACAGCGATTTCAAGAGCCTGCTTCAGGTCTTCAATAAGATCATCAGCGTCTTCAAGGCCAACTGATAAACGGATAAGGCTATCGGTTACACCAGAGCTGTATCGTTTTTCAGTCGGAATAGATTTATGAGTCATTTCACATGGCAGACAGCAAAGGCTTTTTACTCCACCAAGGCTTTCTGCAAGCTTAAACAGTTTTGTGTTGCTAACAATTGCAGAAGCAATTTCTTTATCATCAATTACAAGGTCGAAAGCAATTACACCGCCAAAATATTTTTGCTGGCTTTTAGCGATCTCATGGTTGTGGTGTGATGGCAGTCCCGGGTAATAAACATTTTTGATTAGTTTTTCTTCCAGCAGGAATTCTGCAATTTTTTGAGCATTCTCGGCATGTTGCTTAATACGAAGTGTTAACGTTTCAATTCCACGAATAGCTAACCAACTGTCAAATGGTCCAAGTATTGCCCCTGATGCATTTTGAATAAATTTGATTTTGTCTCCAAGTTCCTGAGTTGAAGTTACTACAAGTCCGGCAATAAGGTCGCTATGCCCGGCAAGGTATTTAGTAGCACTGTGAATTACAATATCAGCACCAAGAGTAAGTGGTTTTTGAGCAGCAGGCGAAGCAAATGTGTTGTCTACACAAAGAAGTACATCGTTTGCTTTAGCAATAGCTGCAATAGCTTTTATATCAGAAATTTTAAGCGTTGGGTTTGTTGGCGATTCAATCCAGATAAGTTTTGTTTTATCCGTGATTGCATCAGCTACATTTTGTGCATTGGTGGTGTCAACATATTTGATGCTGATCCCAAATTTCTGGTAAATATGAGTAAACAATCTGAAAGCACCTCCGTAAATATCGTCTACTGCAATAACCTCGTCACCTGCTTCAAGAAGTTTGATGACAGCATCGATAGCTGCCAGTCCGCTGGCAAATGCGTAACCGTTTGTTCCGTTTTCAAGTTTAGCGATAGTATCTTCAAGAACTTTACGTGTGGGGTTGTTGCTTCTTGCGTAATCGTAGCCTTTATGAACACCCGGTGCATCCTGAACGAATGTTGAAGTTTGGTATATTGGTGTAGAAATTGAACCTGTTAGTGGATCTACCGGAATGCTGTGTAAAATTTGAGTTTGCTCTTTCATTTTGTTTTTAATTTTAGTTTGTAAATTTTTTCTGTCAGTAAAAAACATCCTAAAACCAGTTATCGAAAGAGCATAAAATAAAAAATGCTCTCCCGATAAGTCAGAAGAGCATATAATATTTTGTGGTATTATGTACAATTTCTAAGCTTATCTTTCCGCTGCCAGGCAACGGTTGAATGTGGCACCTTATACGCACGATTGCGAACAGGTTGCCAAGACGTCATAGGGTCAATTCCCTCGGTCTTTCTGGATAAGAATAATTTTTTAAAGAACTTGCTGCAAATTTAGGTCACAAAAAATGTAAAAACCAAATAAAATTTAAAATATTTTTTAGTTATCTGATTTAAAACGTTTTAGTGGTGGTTTTTTTATTTGTAAATTTGAGAAAAGGTGATTAAAATTATGGCAACAAGTGCCAAAGAAAGACCTAAAAAATTCAATTTGGATAACTTTTCCTTAAAAATGAATATTCCAACAAGGCTTCCAAGAACAATTACCCCCATATTCATGGCAGCAAAAACCGTTGATGGATTTTCTGAAAATTCTTTATGTGCCATCAGATAAAAGAGAATATTACCGAAGTTAAAGATGCCTACCAATGATCCAAAAGCAAAATTTATAAGGTCTATTTTAACTCTTTCAAAGATTATTTTATACAGTGCTATAATAGAGATTACTAAAAGTGCACCGCAAAAAACAACAAAAAGGGAAGTTGTAAAGGGTAGTGAGGTTTGTATGGCTATTTGTTTAAAAAGCACATCTATTATACCAAAACCAATGAGAACCACGGCAGGGTATATCCATTCTTTATTAGTATTTTCATCTTTTTTGGAAAGGATAAGCAGAATTGCCGGGAAACCTACGCCAAGTCCTATAATTTTAAGTAAATTAAAATCTTCTTTGAAAATGAAACATGCAGCAAGTATCGGTATAAAAAGGGAGAGACGTTGGGCTGCATCTGTTTTTACGATGCCCATCCGGTTTATGGAAGAAGCCAGAAAAAGGAATATCGCAGGCAATAACACCATTAATGGTAAATAAATTTGCCAGGGAGCGTTGGTGTCTACATGTTTTAGATCAGGATTAAAGAAAAGGTGACAAAAAAGCAGAGCAAAAACGTAATTCCATAGTACTACCTGGGTCAGAGAAATACCATATCGTCTTGCCGTTTTAAAAATTATGCCTACAGATACGCTGCAGACAATACTGAGTATTAAAAAGAACATTGTATTCGTTTTTTTGGTAAACAAAAATAGTGTTTTGTAGTATTCATCGCTGTTTTTAATCGATTCTTTTGTACATTTGATAGATAATTGCCCCTTTTAATGAATAAGCTTAAAGTACAAATTTATGACAGATCCCGGGGAATGATAGCATTCTGTATCTCTTATCTCAATGGGAACTTGCTGAAATTTGGGCAGAAATCAGAGTAGTGATGAAAAAGGTTATGTTGTTGATACTACTGTTTACAAGTGCTTTAGGTTTCGCACAGGAAGATGCCTGGATTTATTTTAAAGACAAACCGGATGCTGATTATTACTTAGCCAATCCGACTGAGATGCTATCCCAAAAAGCTTTGGATAGAAGGGCAAGGCAAAATATTCTCCTTGATGAAAAAGATATTCCAATTCATGCAGATTATCTAAATGTGATTAAAGAATCGACCGGTGTTACCGTCATGTCTAAATCGAAATGGCTTAACGCTATCCATGTACGTGGTGAAAGAGACAATATTGAACTGCTAAAGGCTAACAGCTTTGTAGATCATATTGATTATGCGGATAAATCTCTTAATACGTCAAGAATCAGTATTCAAAATCAGGTTGTGTCAGCCAATAAAAATCTTGAAACACAAATTGATTTTAATTACGGAAATTCTGCTAATCAGATACAAATGCTTAACGGACAATTGTTGCATCAATCAGATTACACAGGCAAAGGAATTACCATTGCTGTGTTAGATGCAGGCTTTCCGGGAGTAAATACAACACAGCCATTTCAGCGAATGCGGGATAATGGTCAGATTAAAGGAGGTTATGATTTTGTAGCGCGTTCTGAGGATTATTATCAGGGAGGTACGCATGGCACACTAGTATTGTCTACAATGGCAGGTTATGTAGAGGGACAATTGACAGGTACAGCCCCTGATGCTTTTTATTACCTTTTCAGGACTGAGGATGCTACCAGTGAAAATCCGGTAGAAGAATCTTACTGGGTTGAAGCAGCAGAAGCAGCCGACAGTCTTGGTGTAGATATAATCAATACATCATTAGGTTATTTTGTATATGATAACGGACGTTACAGCCATACTTACGAACAAATGGATGGCCAAACGGCATTTATTACTCGTGGTGCTGACATTGCAGTTTCGCGAGGGATATTTTGTGTGGTTTCTGCCGGGAACTCTGCCAATACGATAAATCCGCATATTCCAGCTCCCGCAGATGCTCCCGGGGTACTCACTGTTGGGGCTGTAGACCTAAACGAAATGTATGTGAGTTTTAGTTCCATAGGTCCTACAGCTGATAACCGCCTTAAGCCCGATGTTATGGCGAAAGGTTATCAGGCAACTTTAGCAACTCCAGAGGGTACTATTGGCGTTGCAAGCGGAACATCATTTTCGAGCCCTATAACGGCAGGATTGGTTGCTTGTTTATGGCAGGCATTACCTGATAAAACCAATACAGAATTACGTGAACTCATAAAAGAGTCTGCTGACAGGTATAGTGAGCCCAATAATCAATACGGTTACGGTATTCCTGATTTTAGCCTTGCAATGCAAAAAGCTATGGGACTTACCGATGGGAATTTTATAGTATACCCAAATCCTGCTAATGATATAGTACATCTGCTTTTTCCTAAAAATATCCAAAGAACAACGGTAACTATTTTTAATGAGCTAGGGCAAAGGGTTTCGCAGCAAAATGTTACCTTAGCCAATCCTTCATTTGATGTTTCCCAACTGGCTACAGGTATTTACAGTTATAGCATGGAAGGAACATCACAAAAAGGAAGGATTATTAAACAGTAACTATGGTGAAAAATCTTTTTGTTTTATTTCTTGTAGTATTTTTTTTATCGTGTGAAAAGAAACCTGTTACACCTCAGGAAATGATATTGGGTAACTGGTCTGTGGTAAATAAAGATAGTGTTATGCCTTGGGAAAGAGACATAAGGGGATTCGAGTTTTTGGCTGATAGTACCTGCGATTATAAGGTAGGTTTTTGGGACTGGCATAAATATCAAGAAGAAAGGAATAGAGCTATTAAGAATAAACAGTCTTTAGATGATAAAATTTTAAATTATTTAGGAACTAAAACTAAATATAAGATTACAAAAGACAGTCTTAAGATATTTAATCTCACTGAAAAGATATGGGAGCTTTATCAAATCAAAAAGTTCAATAAAGACACCCTTATCGTAAAAAGGGATACTATTGTATCTACCTTCACAAAGAAAAAGTATGATATTGGTATGTCGCCTGATTTTGATGCAGTTGTTTTTTCTTCATCGCTTTGTTATGGATCATGCCCGGCCAATGATCTTGTAATCTCAAAAACAGGAGAGGTCTTATATAAAGGAAGCTATCATGTTCTTAACGAAGGATGGTATACTGCCAAAATTCCTTTAACAGAATTTGAGAAAATACAAAGAAGATTCAAAGAAGCGGATTATATGGGACTAAAGAATGATTACTATACCATGGTTACAGATAGCCAGCAGATATCTGTATCGTTTATTAAAGATGGAAAGATTATAAAGACAATAAGTGATTATGCTGATTCTGCGCCTAATGAATTTATCTGGGCCTATACTCCTCTAATGTATCTTGGGCAAAAACTTGACCTGAAATCAAAAGAGAACAAAAAGTATCTCGACAACGACTTTTTCCATTCTTCATTTGTTACGGTTGATGAACAGAAAGGAATGAATTTAACACAATCTGAGGTATTTTATCTAGTTACACTTTTGATGGATGCAAAAAATGTAGATGTCAGGTTTGACGAAAAATATCTGTTACGTTATGATAATAATTATATAAAAGAAGTAAAAACAGATGGGAGGTATTATAAACTCTATCTTAAAAATGGTAAAACTGAAATTAAGGATATCGGTTTTAATTACATAACAGACAATAAACTAAGTGAGAAAATTGAAATTATAAAAAGATAATGAACAGAATAACCCAACTTTTTAATATTCAGTATCCTGTGATACAGGCAGGGATGATATGGGCGAGTGGCTATAAACTGGCAAGTGCCGTGAGTAACGCCGGCGGACTTGGTATAATCGGTGCCGGGTCTATGTATCCTGAAGTTTTGCGAGAGCATATACAGAAATGTAAAAAAGCAACTGATAAGCCTTTTGCTGTAAACGTACCAATGCTGTACCCGAATATTGAAGAGATAATGAATATCATTGTTGAGGAAGGTGTAAAGATAGTATTTACTTCTGCCGGAAATCCTAAAACATGGACAGCATGGCTAAAAGAAAAAGGTATTACGGTGGTGCATGTGGTAAGCAGTGTGAAATTTGCCCTTAAAGCTCAGGAAGCTGGAGTAGATGCTGTTGTAGCTGAAGGTTTTGAGGCAGGAGGCCATAATGGGCGAGAGGAGACTACTACGTTTACGCTTATTCCAATGGTCAAGGAGCAGCTTACTGTGCCGCTTATTGCTGCGGGAGGAATTGCTACAGGCCGTGGTATGCTGGCTGCTATGATACTCGGGGCCGACGGTGTTCAGGTAGGAAGCCGTTTCGCGGCTTCGGTAGAGTCGTCGTCGCATGATAACTTTAAACAGGCAATTGTGGATGCCCAGGATGGTGATACGCATGTAACTCTGAAAGAACTGGCTCCGGTACGACTAATCAAAAATAAGTTCTTTCATGATGTAGTAGCATTGTATGCAAAAGCGCCAACTGTAGATGACCTGAAAGCTTTATTAGGCCGTGCCCGTGCTAAAAAGGGTATGTTTGAAGGAGATCTTGAAGAAGGGGAACTTGAAATAGGCCAGATTGCGGGTCTTATCCATGAGATAAAACCCGCCGCTGAAATCCTGAACGATATCATTACAGATTTTGAAAAGGCTAAACAGGAAGCTGTGAGTTTATAATTCTTTAGCCATGAATTCCACTAATTAATTTGTGTTAGTTGAATTCGTGGCTGAATTTCTATTTTTCTATTACTGTAGTTAACAAATCACTCTCAAACATCGCAGCTGGCGATATTACTTTTTCATGTTCGGGAATAGCGTTTCCGTAACGTTCTTTAAGCTTTGCCTTTACAGCAGGATTACTCAGGTCGAAATCTTTAAGTTCCTGTAGTTTTCCAATTTCCAGTCCTGTACCTTCTTTGTAAATTTTCCATATCAGTTCTGAGCAGTAAATCCTGTCATCGCTCCATTCAAAGTAAAGGTCATAATCTTTACCACCCATTTTTTGAGCGGTTGTTTTCATTTTTGAAAAGTTAGCATCTGTAAGTACTTTATCTGCATTTTTCAGGCGTTTTACGACATAATGACTGTCTTTTCCGCGTGCGATCCAGTTATCAAGCGGTGTTTTTTGAACAGGCTGAATGGCTTCGAAAACAAACCATTTATCATCTTCTTTATATATGATGCCACAATGCGAATATTTTGACTTTGTAGCCAGCTGTATGGCTTGGCTTTGTGCCGATTGCGATGTCTGGAAAATCAGGTCGCCATTGTGCAAATCTTTGCTTATAAATGCCGATTCTTTTCTTTGGCAGCTGCCAAAAATCAAAATTATTAAGAGGGTGAGTATGCTAAATCTCATTGTTTATACGGTTGAATTTTTTACCTGTTTTGTAAGCACTGTAAGCTAAACCTATAACAAACACAGCTAGGAAAACAAACATATATACCGGCTGCATTATGAAGTAAGCGGTTTCAATTTTTTGAGGAGCAGCACTCAATGGAGGGGAGATTGTCCAGCCACCGTCTATGCTTAACCTTTCGTTAAGGGTTATCAATACAACCCATAAAATGATAAATAAGATGTTGTATAGTAATAAAATAAGGTTACTCGCTTTATCCCTGAACTTTAAAAATATACAACGGATAGTGTAGCACAAATATCCGGCTGCAATCAGTATACTAAAAGCGACATAAATGCTGTTGATGACATAATAAGTATCATAGAAATTGATAACATATTTTTGGCCGTTAAAAACATAAAACAGCATTGCCACTGCTACAGGTAGCAATGAAAAAGATATGGCTTCTTTAAGGTATCGGGTCATAACTAAGAATTATCATGCAATATAAAAAAAGGCGCTCATTGAGCGCCTTAGTATACTGTAAAAAATCTAGAATTTGTTTTCTACTTCTGCAGCCTGAAGCATCAGGTAGTGCAGATCGGTATTTTTAACGAATGGCTTAAGGAGTTCACTGCCCGGGCCAAACATTGCCAGTTCTACATAATCGGCCGAGTGATCCATACTTATCCATCCAACCGAGTTATGTTTTTGCTGTATCTGGGCAAAGGTTTTGAATGGTACTTTTTTGTAATTGTACAATCCGCCTTCTTCCTTATGTAAACCATCATAGTAAGTAAGAACAGTTTTTGCATCTTCTTCAGAAATAGCAGTTGCGTTTGCACTTTCCACAATTTCTCTAACCTGAGCGATTGTATTGTCAGGTTTAATACTGTTCAGTATCCATTCGTTAGTGTGAGTGTATTTCTGAATGCTATCAAAGTTATTATTGGAATCCTTGCCATAAATAACTCCCGGGTTAGCGTTACCGTGGTCGGTAGTGATGATAACAAGGGTTTCACCGTCTTTAGAGGCAAAGTCTATCGCTACTTTAATAGCTTCGTCAAAAGCTACCTGATCGTATAGTAATGCGCCTATGTCGTTAGCATGTGCACCCCAGTCGACCTTACCGGCCTCAATCTGAAGTACAAAGCCGTTTTTGTTTCCTTTCATTCGGTCAATAGCTTTCTGAGCCATTTCTGCAAGGGTAGGAGTGGTATCGGTTAAAGACTTATCGTTTGTCCTGTCTATGTTGTATGGAAGACCGTCATCGGCAAATACACCAAGTACAGGCTTGCTGTTATCGGCAGCAATCATTTCCTGGCGGGTACGGGCTACCTGCCAGCCTTTGGCTTTATATAGTGCGTAAATGTCTTTCTTATCTTTTCGGATATCGGCACTGAAGTAATTATTGCCGCCACCCATCATGATGTCAAAGCCAAGCTCAAGGTATTGCTCGGCAATATCTTCCTGTGCGTTGCGGCTTTTGCTGTTTACGCAGAATCCGGCAGGTGTAGCGTGCGTAATAGGTACCGTGGTTACACAGCCGGCCATTTTACCTGCTTTCTTAAATTTTTGCCAGATAGGCATGTGCATTTCACCATTAGGACCAACGTTTAAGGAACCATTGTTCACCCTGAAGCCGCCTCCCCATGAAGAACTTCCTGCCGATGAATCGGTTACGATTGAGCTGGCCGAAGCAGTATCCATCAAGGCTCGGTTTATGCGTTGTTCCTTATATAGCTGTAGCCAGTTAGATCCTTTTCCTGTTTTACGGTTCAGGTAAAGATCGGCCATGTTAAGGGTTCCGGTACTCATACCGTCGCTAACCATAAAGATAATGTTCTTAGCCTTTTTATTTTTATTTATAGTTTGAAGGTCAAGAATGTTTGCAGTACTCTCAAACGGACTGATTAATGCCGTTCCGAGTGTAAATAGCGAGCCATTCCTGAAAAACTTTCTTCTGTTCATTGTAAATTAATTAGAAAGCCAAAGTTAACAAAGTAAACTATAATGCGGTTTTGATGTATATTATTTAACTGTTATGGATTGAGGGGAAAATCACTTAACGATTATGAATTTTGGTTTTTCAATCCTGTCGGCTTCATCTTCATCCCAAACCTGTTCTATAATTTTTATTTTGTGATTGTTTATTTTCGTAATATATTGTTTGTAGTTATCATCTTCACAAACATTTCTTTCAGCGTAATCTAAATGTTTCCATTTTCCTTTCTTAAAAGTATAAAAATGGAGCCTTCCCCAACAACCGATCCACCAACCCGGAACGACAATAATTTCTGAAAAACCATCATTGTCAATATCACCAATATTTTCAACATAAGCGCCCACTGCATTATCATTTGTAATATTAGGAACATTACATGAAAAGCTAATATTGATATTATAAAATTTAGGATCGCCCCATCCGTCTTCTTCATTGACCCACTTTGGACCCTTCACAAATGCAGTATCAATTATTTTGTCATTGTTTATATCTCCAATGACTATGGTGTCGGTTTCAGTTTCATTAAAGACTGTAGGCTTAATGCCTTCTTTTTTATGAAATGAAAACATTAATGTAATTATGATCAGTGTAGGGATGAGTTTCATTTTTTGAAATTAATTTTAATCAAACATAATGAATAACATAAACAAAAAACCGCACTTCTCAGTGCGGTTTTAAATATAGTTTTCAGTAAGCTTTATGCAATGACAGCTTCCTTGGTTTCAGTTTTTTTTTCTTCAAAATCAATGATTACCTGATTACGGATGATGTCTTCAAAGGTTTCTCGCTCTCTGATAACATGGCCTTTACCCTGATACCAAAGAATTTCTGCCGGGCGAACGCGTGAGTTATAGTTACTGCTCATAGAGAAACAGTAAGCCCCTGCATTACGGAAACAAAGGATATCACCTTCTTTTATTTCAGCAATTTTGCGGTTGCTTCCAAAGGTATCCGTTTCACATATATAACCTACTACTGAATAGAAACGGTCTTTTCCTTTCGGATTTGAAATATTATCAATATTATGGTGCGAACCATAGAACATTGGACGGATTAGATGGTTAAAACCACTGTCAATACCTGCAAATACGGTAGATGTTGTTTGTTTTACCACATTTACTTTGGCAAGGAAAACCCCTGCTTCACTAACAAGGAATTTACCAGGCTCGAATGTTAGGGTAAGGTCACGGCCGTATTCTTCGCAAAATGCGTTGAAGCGTTTTCCTAATTTTTTACCAAGTTCTTCAACATCAGTCTGGATGTCGTCTTTTTTATAAGGAACCTTAAAGCCGCTTCCAAAATCAAGAAATTCAAGTTCTTTAAAGTTGCGGGCAGCTTCAAATAATATTTCGGCAGCATAAAGGAATACCTCAATGTCAAGGATATCAGATCCGGTATGCATGTGTATACCGTTTATGTGCATGCCTGTATTTTGAACGATACGTAACAGGTGAGGCATCTGGTGGATAGAAATACCAAATTTACTATCGATATGACCTACTGATATGTTGCTGTTTCCACCCGCCATTACGTGAGGGTTTATACGGATACATACAGGAGTTTTTGGATGCTTGGCTCCAAATTGCTCCAGTATAGAAAGGTTATCTATATTTATCTGTACACCAAGGGCAGCTACTTCTTCAATTTCTTCCATAGATACACCATTAGGGGTATATATGATCATTTCAGGTGAGTAACCGGCAAGCAGACCAAGCTGCACTTCCTGAATTGATACGGTATCCAGACCGGATCCCATTTGTTTTAATAGCTTAAGTACAGATATATTTGATAATGCCTTTACAGCATAGTTTATTCTTAGATGATTTACCTTTGAAAAGGCTTTTTCCAACCTTAAATACTGAGATTGTATTTTCTCCGCATCATACACATATAGCGGGCTCCCGAATTCTTCTGCAAGTTGCAGTAATTGTTTAGTGTCCATCTTCGTTAATCACTTAATTAGAATACAAAAATACTGATAGTATGGTACTTAAAAAAGTAAACAACAGAACATTAACAAAATATAACAAAAAGTTATAAATATAACAAAATAAAAAACTATTTCGATTTCAAATCACAGAAAACCTAGTGTTTACTAGTGTTATGGAATTAGGTTAGCTCTTTCGGAGGTATATTTCAGGTCATCAATAGGGGAGTCGTCGAGCAACAGCTGACCGTTAGAGTCGATAGTATAACAAAAGAATGTATACTCATCTACCTCCATTGATTTAGGACAATATTCAATTTGTGCAGTATTATCTTTTACTAAAAATTGGTAGTTACCTGAGTCTAATGCGTCAGGTTTATTTTCATCAGTATTATTGTAGTTATCAAAACCGAACATCGGCTTTAAATCTCCATCGAATTACTCCTTATTCAAAAGTATAATCTGTACCGGTAAAACCACCACCGACCTTAATGAGTGTCCATTGATGAAGCAGTGGATCAATTGCTTTTCTGTCATCTTCATTATTACAGCCACTTAAACTGAAAAGGAGCAATGACATTAAAGCGAGTAATAGTCTTTTCATGGCAATTTGTAGTTTTATTTAAAAAAAATCCGGACTTTATCTATAAGCAATGCGGCTTGACTTATGGTTTAAGTCCGGAAAATACAGAAGTAATAGCAATTAAAAGTTTTATTTCAAATCAGATACTTGATTTTCTTCGTTTTCCTAAATAAATCAGGGTTAGGGCTATGGTGGTTACTAAGCAGAGAATTGTTTTCATGGATATAAGAGTTTATGGTTAGTTATCAGTTTAGTTAATAAATTATCGTTTAAAAGTAAGAGTATACATATCTGCTCCTACCGGAGTTATTGTCATAATGTTGCCTTCCATATTTATACATCCAAGATCTAAAGCCTCAATATTGAGGGTTTTATCACAAGATTCGGGAGAGACCTCGTTTGGTATCATACTATAATTATATATAGCTGTTGGGAAATTTATACCATCAGTTCCTTCGGAGTTATTTTCAATGGCAACAATTTCATTTTCAGAGTTGAATGTCCATACAACCTCGCCGGTTTCAAAGTCAAGTGAATGTCCCTGAAATCCACCTCTCTGATTTACAAGATTCCATTTACCTGATATACCTTCAGGAGTAATCAAGGTACTATTTGCGTTATCATCATTGCAAGCTGTTGTAAGTAATGCAGTGAGTAATAAAAAAGGTAATATTTTTTTCATAGCATTAAATTATCTGATTGTCTATCTTCTAAAGAAAAGATGGCAAACATTGTAAATGGTTGCGTTAAGTTAGGTAAATTTTAACAAATGTTAGTAATTTAATAACAAAAAATAATAAGCGGCCTAAAAAATGCAATGTGATTTCGGTACTGGTTAGCTGTATAAATACCTTTATTATAGGAATAGAAATTAATAGAAATTGTCCAATGGAGAAAAAATTAAAAATACTTATGGTCGTTGGATGTATTTTGCTATTTTTGTTCCACTTTTAATAAGATAAATGCAATACTTATGAATTTACACGAATATCAGGGAAAAGAAATACTAGCCGGCCATGGTGTACGCGTTCAGCGTGGTATCGTTGCTAACAGTCCTGCTGAAGCGGTAGCAGCTGCAAAACAGCTAACTGCAGAAACAGGAACTTCATGGCATGTTGTTAAAGCACAGATACACG
This sequence comes from Flavobacterium suzhouense, assembly GCF_042684765.1. NCBI lineage: Bacteria > Pseudomonadati > Bacteroidota > Flavobacteriia > Flavobacteriales > Flavobacteriaceae > Flavobacterium > Flavobacterium suzhouense. The sequence goes on from NZ_JBHUMD010000029.1 coordinate 28,163, forward strand.
CAGGTGGCCGTGGAAAAGGCGGAGGCGTTAAGCTTGCTAAAAACCTTCAGCAGGTAGAAGAGATCGCAGGACAAATAATAGGTATGGACCTTATTACTCCTCAAACTCCACCTACAGGTAAAAGAGTACACAAAGTACTTATCGCTGAGGATGTATACTACCCGGGAGAAAGTGAAACTTCAGAATTCTATATGTCTGTTCTATTGAACAGAGGACGTGGCCGTAACATGATTATGTATTCTACCGAAGGTGGTATGGATATCGAAGAGGTTGCTGAGCACACTCCACACCTTATCTTTACAGAAGAGATTGATCCTGCTGTAGGTCTTCAGGGCTTCCAGGCAAGAAGAATTGCTTTCAATTTAGGTCTTAGCGGAAATGCCTTCAAAGAAATGACTGCTTTCGTTGCTGCTCTTTACAATGCATACATTGACAGTGATGCTTCAATGTTTGAGATCAACCCGGTGTTAAAAACATCTGATGATAAAATTCTTGCTGTAGATGCTAAAGTTGTTCTTGATGATAATGCACTTTACAGACAAAAGAAATACGCTGACATGCGTGATATCCGTGAGGAGAACCCAATCGAGGTTGAGGCTAAAGAAGTTGGCCTTAACTATGTTGACCTTGACGGTACGGTTGGTTGTATGGTAAACGGTGCTGGTCTTGCTATGGCAACTATGGACCTTATTAAATATGCAGGTTTTGAGCCGGCAAACTTCCTTGACGTAGGTGGTACTGCTGATGCTAAACGTGTTGAAACAGCTTTCCGTATTATCCTTAAAGATCCAAACGTAAAAGCCATCCTTATTAACATCTTTGGTGGTATCGTTCGTTGTGACCGTGTTGCTCAGGGTGTTGTTGATGCTTACAAAAATATGGGTGACTCTATTAAAGTGCCTATCATTGTGCGTCTTCAGGGTACTAATGCTGATATCGCTAAAGAACTTATCGATAACTCTGGTATGCCAATCCTTTCTGCTACATTGTTCCAGGAAGCTGCAGATCAGGTTAAAGCTGCTCTTAGCTAGTAGATACAAAATATCCTATATAAAAACCACGCTCTAAGCGTGGTTTTTTGTTATGTTTTAATCATTTTTTCCGTGGCAGTATGCGGTTATAATGACAGAATTGCAAACTGATTACTTCTTCTCCAGAATCCTCTTTACTTCATTTAATAATAATGGATAGGCGGGGTAAGCCATATTATGCCCGTAACCATCTAGTTCCATTAATTTGGTTTCTTTATGTCCGTTTAGTTTCATGGCACGAGCCATAAAAGCATTCTCTTCATAACGTCCCAGTAGTTCAAGTTCTCTGTCACCCGTAATCAGGAGTAGAGGTGGGGCGTCTCCGCGTACATGATAAAGAGGAGCCATCTCGTCCACTAACGGTTGAGTATCCTTAATGCCTTTTTCTTTTCTGACGGTAAAGTGTGTTATGCATTGCCCGCTAAAAGGAATAAGTCCGGCTACTTTGTTAGCGTCAATATTATGTTTGGCAAGATATTTTTTATCAAGAACACTCATCATGGCTAAATATCCGCCGGCTGAATGTCCGGAAATGAATATTTTGTTTGCATTGCCACCATATTTTTCAATGTTATTGAAAACCCAGGCAATTGCTGCTGCACTATCTTCAATGCAATTTACAGCTTTTACGTTAGGACTCAGTCTATAACCAACACCAATAATACAATATCCTTTATCTTTTAAGTCGTCGGGAATTTCTTTATGCCATTCAGTTAGCCCTCCACCGTGAAACCAAATAATGGTTGCAAAATTTTTTGCATCATTTGGGTAGTAAATATCTAATACACATCGCTCGGAGGCATGGCTATCTCCTTTATAAATGTTTTCAGGGTAATACCTGATGTTTGATTTTGTTATGTAGTCAGTTTTTTGTGCGAAAGCACCAAATGAAGTGATAAGCAGTGCTATCAAAAAGTGTTTCATGGTAAATAGTATTTATCCAAATATAAAGAATATGCAGCATACTCTAAATTTACCAATGCAATTTAGTGTGAGAATTTGACTATTGTTTTTTAGAGGAAAAGGTATTGATGTTTTCTTTCCAGAAATCAATAAGATTTTTTATTTTTTCTTTATAGCGATTATAGTCGTTAGTTTTTTGAATATAGCCCTGTATGAAAAGTTTGTTGGCTTGTTTAATGGAATACTCGTCCTGAGCGTTAGAAATAAATATATATGGAATGTCTTTATCTGCTAAAACTTCTTCTTCAAGTATCATATCCCTCAACTCAAAGCCTCCAAGTTTAGGCATATTAATATCTGATATGATTATAAAAGGGTTAACTTCGGGTTTTCTGATATATTTAAGAGCTTCGGTGCTGTCAGAGAAAAATATGATATTGTTTTTATATCCCAAATCTCTGAAAATTTCTTCCAATATCTCCCTGTCATCTTCATCATCTTCTATAACAAGTATATCCCTGTGCATTTTCATAATAAATCGTATTGTTTAGTGGAGGGGGCATTCTAGCTGCAAAATAAACATTTTTGCTTAAATATTAATTACGGTTTTTCCGCAATTCTTCATTTAAACAGGATAATTTATATAAGTAAATTCTTAAATTGCAACGTCAAATTTATTTTCTTAAAATTACTCAAAAATGAAGTTAAGATTAATTTTTTCCGGTTTGTGTTTGATTGTTAGTTTTTTTACCGCTAATGCTCAGGAAGAAGCTTCAGTATTAATGAAACAGGCATATGCTCAGGCATCCAAAGACAATAAGAAAGTGTTTGTAATGTTTCATGCCTCATGGTGTGGGTGGTGTAAAAAAATGGATAATAATATGAAAGCTGCTTCTACAGAAAAGCTTTTTACAGATAATTATGTATTGGTGCATTTGGATGTAAAAGAATCACCTAAGACTAAAAATTTAGAAAACCCAGGAGGAGAAGAGCTTTTAAAGAAATTTAAAGGAGAGCAGGCAGGCTTGCCTTTTTGGGTGATTTTAGATGCAAGAGGTAATCTGCTTACCGACTCATTTAATGCAAATCTTGAAAACTTAGGTTGTCCTTCAAGTCCGGATGAAGTAACTGAATTTACTGCTAAATTAAAAAAGACTTCTAAGCTTACTGATAAACAACTTGCAGTAATAAGGGAAACGTTTGTAATAAAGAAATAAATATTATAAGGTAAAACGCTTATTTTTACATAAACTTTTACGTGATGAAAAAACTGATTTTTATTTTAATGTTTGCCGGAATGTTTGTTTCTTGTGAAGCACAACAGCAAAAAGGGGTTGAACTTGTTTCTGTGAAGCAATTTACTGAAGATATAGCTAAAGATAAAGGTCAGCTTATTGATGTTCGTACGCCAAAAGAATACAAAGCAGGGCATATAAGTGGAGCAACTAATATACATTTGTACGACAAGGATTTTAATGAGCGCATTAATAAGCTTGATAAAGATGAAACCGTTTATGTGTATTGTAAAGCCGGCGGAAGAAGTTCTGAAGCGGTAGACTTATTAAAAATTAATGGCTTTCAGCATATTGTAGAGTTACGTGGAGGTACTGATGCCTGGACCGAAGAAGGGCAGCCCCTTGAATAATACTGGCTTTTTTTCAGTTCATAATTCTCAATACTTTTTATAAAATGTATACTACCTTAAACGTTATACTTACAATTACTATTGTGGTGCTGTTTGTGCTGCTTATTTGGATTATTGTGAGGATGCGTAAAGCAGAGAAAGTTAAGCAAGTATTGGAGACACGCTTTGTAGAACTTGAAAATAAAACGAATACTTTGCATTTACAAACACTTGAAGCAAAGTTAAACCCGCATTTGTTTAAGAATATACTCAATTCGATACAATCGCATGCTTATCAAACTTATTTTGCAATGGATAAGCTTTCAAATGTTTTAGACTATATTCTTTATGAAAGCCAGAATCGTTTTGTGAGCCCACGAGAAGAGCTTGAGTTTGCCTTTAACCTAATAGAGATTAATAAGATTAAAATAAGCCCTCTTTTCTCAATTACGGTGAAGAAAAAGATTGATGAAGCGGATGCATTATATGATCAAAAGATATTGGCACCTTTAATTTCTATTGATCTGATTGAAAATGCTTTTAAACATGCTGATTTGCAAAGCCCAGATGCTTTTATAACTGTTGCTATCGAATTTAAGGATAGTCAGTTTTCTATGATGGTATCTAATAAAATATCTCCTAAATCAACATTTCTTAAAGAGCATAGTGGAATAGGGACAGCGACATTAGAACAACGTCTTAAAATTATATATAATGGCTGCTTTAAGCTTGAGCGTTATGTAGAGGAAGATGTATATATTGCTAAACTAAAAATAAACCTGCTTGAACACAAAAATAAAATGCTTACTACTTGATGATGAGCTTCCGGGATTAGCTTTTTTAAAAATGATATGCGAACAAATGGACGAACTTGAGGTTGTAAAAGCCTTCAATAGCCCTGATGCTCTTTTAAATGAGTGGCAATCACTCGATTTTGATTTGCTTATCACAGATATTGAAATGCCTGGTATGAACGGTTTGCAGGTGGCAGATGCCATTAAAGGAAAAGCAATTATTTTTACTACGGCTTATAAAAACTTTGCAGTTGATGCTTTTGACCGTGATGCGGTAGATTATGTTGTTAAACCTGTTAAACAGGAACGCCTGCTTCAGGCTGTGCAAAAAGTTGCAGCCCGTATGGCGAAACCTGCTGAGGTTACAAAACAAATCCAGCTTAATACCGATAAGGGGAAGGCATTAATAAATACAGGGAAAATATTCTGTATGGTTACATCTACTATTGACAGCCGTGACAAAATACTGTTTTTAAATGATGGCTCTAAAACTATTGTAAAGAACATTTCTTTTGAAAAATTACTGGAAATGCTTCCTGCCGCTGAGTTTTGCCGTATAAATAAAAAAGCTGTTATTGCCCTAAGACATGTGCAGTTTTTTAGCCATGATGAGATTGTTGCAGATATGGTGTATCCGGATGGGAAAAACTTTACTTTCCCTCTGAGCGAGATTTATCGTAATGATTTCATGAAGCGGGTTAAGAATTGAGAATTGAGAATTGAGAATTGAGAATTATCTTAAGCATCTAACTTCTATTATCTAACGTCTATCATCTCTTCATCTCCAATCTCAAAACTATTTTTATTACATAATTTATCCATTATATTACAAAAACTTTAAGCCTAACTGTTAATATCTTGTTAAGTTCTTATTTCTGTGTAGTTTTGCGGCTTATAAACAACTTGCCAAAAAACAAATGATTAAAAAATTCAAAACAAGCCTCTTTTATATAGTTGTAGTCGCTTTTTTCTCATCGTTAATTTACTGGGCTCTTAAGAATGGAAAAAAACTCGAGGAAGGACAAAATATAATTGATAAAACTTCCGGACATGGACAATGGCAGGATTTTTTGGACTCCTTGTTACATAATTTAACGCATCCGCTTGCACTATTACTTGTGCAGATTATAACAATAATATTTGTAGCCCGTTTTTTTGGATGGATATGCCGTAAAATAGGACAGCCAACTGTTATTGGAGAAATGATAGCCGGTATTGTTTTGGGACCTTCACTTGTAGGAACCATTTTTCCGGAATATTCAGCATTACTTTTTCCTGATAAATCTTTGGGTAATCTTCAGTTTCTTAGTCAAATTGGGCTTATATTGTTCATGTATGTGGTTGGTATGGAACTTGATCTTAGCGTACTAAAGAACAAAGCAAAAGATGCCGTAGTAATAAGCCACGCCAGTATTATAATTCCATTTACATTAGGTATAATACTTGCCTATTTCATTTACAGGGATTTTGCTCCCGAAGGTGTTGCTTTTTCCTCTTTTGGATTATTTCTGGGTATTGCCATGAGTATAACTGCATTTCCTGTACTAGCCCGTATTGTTCAGGAAAGGGGGTTGCATCGTACAAAAATTGGAGCAATGGTTATAACCTGTGCTGCTGCCGATGATGTTACAGCCTGGTGTATATTGGCTGCTGTAATTGCTATTGTAAAAGCAGGTTCATTTATAAGTTCATTATATATCATAGGCTTATCAATTGCTTATGTAGGTCTTATGCTTTTGGTGGTTAAACCTTTTCTTAAACGTATTGGCGAACTTTATACCAATAAGGAGACACTTTCTAAATCGGTTATAGCTATATTTTTTCTTACGCTCTTAATATCATCTTATGCAACAGAGCTTATTGGTATTCATGCATTGTTTGGAGCATTTATGGCTGGTGCCATCATGCCTGAGAATATGCGTTTCAGGAATATTTTTATCGAAAAGGTTGAAGATGTATCGCAGGTAATGCTGTTACCTTTATTCTTTGTGTTTACAGGACTTCGTACCCAGATAGGGCTTTTGGATGATCCATACCTATGGAAAGTTTGCGGGCTTATTATTGCTGTAGCTGTTGTAGGTAAATTTGTTGGGAGTGCCATTACAGCCAGATTTGTCGGACAAAATTGGAGGGATAGTTTTACCATAGGTGCACTTATGAATACAAGAGGTCTTATGGAGCTTATAGTACTTAATATAGGTTATGACCTTGGAGTGCTCTCAGCAGAAATTTTCTCCATGATGGTTATCATGGCATTGGCTACAACATTTATGACAGGGCCTGCGCTTGATTTAATTGGATATATTTATAACAGGAAGAAAAATTACATTCCAACCGAAATAAGACAGGAAAGTAAATTTAAGGTATTGGTTTCTTTTGATAGTCCTGAGAATGGGAAGTCGTTGCTTAGATTAGGTAATGCATTGGTAAAAAAAATGCGTAGTAACGCTATGCTTACCGCAATGCATATTTTGCCCAGCAGTGAGATTCATACTTTTAATTTGGAAGAATATGAAAAGGAAAGCTTTAAACCTGTACTTGCAGAAGCTGATGAACTTGGGCAAAAGGTAACAACACTTTTTAAAGCTTCGACAGATATTGATAGTGATATTGCTACTGTAGCTAATAAGGGACAATTTGATCTGGTTCTTGTTGGAATAGGACAGAGCATCTTTGAAGGAACACTTTTAGGGAAAATATTAGGCTTTACCACAAGAATAATAAATCCTGAAAGCTTAGTGAATACAATTACGGGTAAAGAGAAACTTTTTGAAAACTCTCCTTTTGATGAACGTACTCAGCATATATTATCAAAAAGTGAAGCTCCGGTTGGGATTTTAGTTGATAAAGAATTTCAAAGTGCTGATAGGGTTTTTGTAACTATTTTTGATGTTGACGACGCATTTCTTATAGAGTATGCTCAAAAACTCATAAGTAATGTTGGTGCTCAGGTTACTGTTTTAGACGCTGAAGGCTCCATAAAAAATAATCCTGAGATTAAGGAAACTATCCGCAGTATTGAACACAATGTGCCAAATCATATAAAACTGATTAGTCAGCGTACGCTCGAAAAAGAATTCCTTCAGCAGCAGGATTTGATGATAATAAGTGTAGACAGCTGGAAAAAGCTTGTAGAATCGCGCAGTCCATGGCTTAACGATACACCTTCTCTTCTTATTATTCAGAAATAAGCTTTTATAATTAAGAATCCCCGAAAAGCATAGCTTTCCGGGGATTCTACCAAACAAAATAACCTGGAGAAAATCCTGATTAATCTTTTATATTTTAGTCCCGTCTTTCAATTCTTCATTGGCTGATTTTACTAACTTATCATTAGCATTCAGTTCTCCAAAAATCTCTACGCTTTCAGCAGTCTCACGCCCTTTTTTTACTTCAACACGTTGTGTTTTGTTGTCTTTTATGCGTATAACAAATACTCCTTCAGAAGTATTGATTACAGCAGATTTAGGTACTACAAATGTGCTGTCCTGTGCTTTAAGCGGAAGCAATACTTCAGCAACCATTCCCGGTAAAAGTTTATTGTCACTATTAATAACATCCATCTCTACACGTTCAGAACGTAGTCTCAGATCCAGGGCACCAGACATACGTTGTATTTTTGCTTTAAAGTTATCATTAGGTAGTGAACGAACATTAAAACCAATCTCGTCACCATTTTTCAGGTAGCCTGTATACATTTCCGGAACTGATACCGCCAGTCTCAATTTCTTTTGGTCCTGAACTGTAAGCAGTGGCAAATCCGATCCTTTTCCTGCAGATCCTACATAGGCACCGGTATTTACATTACGTGCAGTCACTATTCCGGTAAAAGGAGCACGTATCTGCAAATAACTTTGATTAACCTGTATCTCGCGCACGGCAGCCCTTGCAGCCTGTAGCTGTGCATAGTCAGAACTTTTACGGGCCAATGCCTGATCGAGGTCATTTTTAGAAATAGTACCTTCAACTTTGCTTGTTTCGAGGAAACGGTTATAGTTGGCATTACTACCGGTGTAAACTGCTTCGAGTGAATGCAGTCTTGATTGTGCAGCAGCAAGCTGAGAGCTGATCTCTGGTGCTTCAAGCTGTATCAATAGCTGTCCTTCAGTAACCTGAGAACCTATATCTACCTTTAATTCTTTTACATAGCTGGCAACCTTAGCATAAAGGTCTACCTGTCGGAAACCTGATAACTCTGCAGGCAAGCTGATTTCAGATGATAATTTTTCTTTTTTAAGGTCGAATGTTTCTATAACCGGGGCAGTATCAAAAGGTACTGCTTCTCTTTTTTCCTCGCCGCAACTGTTGAGTAGGATTGCTGCCAGCAATAGTGCCGATGGGATGAATGTCTTTTTCATTTTATTTTATTGGTGTTCTATAGTAGGTACATAAAATTTACTTTCTTTATCTTCTGGATCAAGAGATACTGACTGTGTAGTAGCCTTGCCCTGTGCCCACGCAAATATCAGCGGAAGAATAATAAGCACGGCAAATGTAGAGAACAATAATCCTCCAATAACTGCACGACCAAGTGGTGATACCTGCTCTCCGGCTTCTCCGTGGCCAATTGCCATTGGAAGCATACCGGCAATCATCGCAACTGATGTCATGATGATAGGGCGAAGGCGGAGCGATGCCGCTTCCCTAGCAGATTGCAGCGCGTTACCATTCTTTCTTCGTAGTTGTTCTGCATTGGTAATTAGAAGTACTGCGTTAGCAATAGATACTCCAACTGACATAATGATACCCATGTACGACTGAAGGTTAAGTGTAGAACCTGTAGCAAGCAGCATAAGCAATGCACCAAGTACTACCGCAGGTACAGTTGTTAATACAACCAGTGATACCCTGAACGACTGGAAGTTTGCAGAAAGCATAAGGAAGATAACAACTACAGCAACGAGTAGTCCCGATTCCAGACTGCTCATGGTTTCGGTAAGTACTTTACTTAAGCCTATTGGTTCAATAAACAATCCTCTTGGAAGCTCGCCCAGATTACCTATTATTTTGTTTACGTCTTTAGTTGCTGAGCCAAGGTCAGTATGATGAATATTTGCTGTTACTGAGATATAAGGCATAGCACCAAGGTTGTCGTTCTCTCCGTGAGTTTCAGATGGTGTTATCAGCGCAACATCACCCAGTACAGGTCTTACAGCATTTTTAAGTAACGGAATTTCATTGATATCATTTTTAGATGTCATATTGTTTAGAGGTACCTGTACCTGTACACTGTATGATAATCCTGCTTTTTCATCAATCCAGGTATTCTTTTCCGTATAACGTGAAGAAGAAGTAGATGCGATAAGCGAGCGTGAAATATCATTCATATCCACACCTAATTGTGCAGCTCTTGTACGGTCTATATTAATGTCAAGGGCAGGATAGTGAATAGGCTGTGCAATTTGTACATCTCTGAAATAATCTTTTTGTTTCAGTCCTGCTATTATTTTGTTAGCGTATTCCTCATTTAATTTTTTATTTTTTCCTGCAATACGAATTTCTACGGGAGTAGGCGATCCCTGACTAAGAACTTTGTCAGTAAGTTCTATAGGTTCAAATGATATTGTCGCTTCAGGGATATTCTTTTTAATACGTGCTCTAAGCTCATCTTTAAAGTTATCCATATCGCCATTATGATAATCTTTTAAAGCAATCTGGAATACTGCCTCATGAGGCCCTGCCATGAACATATATATAGGGGACACAGAGAAGAGTGACGGGTGCGTACCAACATAAACTGATGATATACCCACGTGCTCTTTACCAACCATTTGTTCAATCTCATTAAGTACATCGTGTGCTTTTTCTTCAGTACGTTCTATCCTGGTACCATTTGCTAAACGCATTCTTATCTGGAACTGACTGGAATTTACTTTAGGAAATACATCCTGTCCTATAACGTTTAGAAGCAATACTGCTAAAGCAGATATACCAATCAGGTACGTTATACCAACAAATTTACGTTTTGGCATTAGTTTGTCTATCATTTTCATGAAACCTATTCTAAAACGTTCAAATCGGCTTAACTTTCCGTCGTCATCATAATCTTCTCTTTCGGCAAAATCATTTTTATCATTTGTTGGATGTTCTTTTCCGTGACCTCCGGCCTTCATCAGCCAGTTAGCCATAACAGGGACAAAGGTTTGTGAAAGCAGGAATGATATTACCATCGAGAATCCTATTGCCATTGCCAAAGGAAGGAAAAGAGCTCCCGGTATACCTTTCATGGTAAATGCAGGTGCAAATACCGCGATGATACATAGTAGTATCAATAGCTTAGGTAACGCAATCTCTTTACAGGCATCCCATATGGCAAGGGCTTTTGGCTTGCCCATATCGAGGTGCTGGTGAATATTCTCAATGGTTACCGTACTCTCATCTACAAGGATACCAATGGCAAGCGCAAGCCCGCTCAGGGACATCAGGTTAATGGTCTGCCCAAATAATTTAAGGAATAATACCCCTGATATAACCGAAATAGGGATTGTAAGGATAACGATTAGGGCAGCCCTTCTGTCTCCAAGGAATAATATTACCATTAATCCGGTTAGCACCGCTCCAATGATACCTTCAGTGATCAAACTCTTTACAGAATTTATAACATACACCGATTGATCAAATTCGTAAGATATCTTAACGTCCTCGGGTAATGTACTCTGTATTTTAGGTAGACTTGCTTTAAGGTTTTTTACTACTTCCCAGGTAGATGCATCACCAGCTTTAGCAATACTTACATATACCGAGCGCTTACCATTTATAAGAGCATATCCGTTAGTAACATCGGCGCCATCCTTAACTGTTGCTACATCTCCCAAAGAAAGGTTTTGCACACCTCCTTTAAACAAAGGAATCTTTTCGAAATCTTTGATTTCTTTTATAGTATTGTTTGTGGGTGTAAGGTAGTTTTTGTCACCTATCCTAACATTACCCGATGGTGCAGTCTGGTTGTTTATTCTTATGGCTTCAACAATCTGGTCAGGCGTTAGGTTATGGGCACGTAGCTGAGCGGGATCCACATTTATTTCTATTGTCCTTGGGCTACCTCCAAACGGTGGGGGTGAAAGTAATCCGGGAATAGAGGTAAATGAGGCTCGTACATATACGTTGGCTAAATCCTGAAGCTCATTATTGGTACGTGTTTTACTGCTCAGTACCAATTGTCCTACCGGAAGTGAAGAGGCGTCAAAACGGATAACAAATGGCGGTTGCGATCCGGGTGGGAAAGCTGCCTGAATCCTGTTTGACAGGGCACTTAGCTCGGCAGCTGCCTGAGCCATGTTAGTATCTTCATAGTAGGTAACCTTCATGAGGGTAAGTCCCTGTATGTTTTTAGTTTCTATCGATTTTACGCCATTGGCAAACAACATAATGTTGATGTAGTTCTTGGCGAAATAGGATTCCATCTGGTCGGGGGTGTACCCACCAAAAGGGTGTGCAAGGTAAATAACGGGAAGGTTCATCTTAGGTAGGATGTCAACCTTTACGTCCCTGATAGCTCCGATACCGAAAAAGAATAATCCGGCAACGAGTACTAGTATCGAGATAGGTTTGCGGAGTGCAAAACGTATTAAATTCATATCTAACAGTAAATTAGAATTCGTTGATAAAAAGGTTAAAGTCGCCGGTTGCAGCTGCTTTCATAAGCAACGCCTGCCATACATTGGTATAAATAATGTCGCGGTCAGTCTCAGCGCGGTTAAGCGTATACATGGCCTGTGTGACATCTACCAGGTTGGTAAGGCCATTGTTATAAAGTGTAGTGCGTTGCAGATAAGCCTGTTGTGCTGCGCGTACCTGTTTTGGTGCTTCGCTGAAATTTTGCATCGCATAATCAAAGCGAACATCGGCTGCATCCTCCTGTGCTTTAAGCTGTAGGTCTATAGCCTGATATTCATCTTTAAGACCTTGTGAAATAAGTTTTTGGGAACTTACTTTTTTAGATGAACGTGCAATTGAGGTAAGATTCCATGTCATACCAACTCCTAATAGATAGTTTTGGCGTGTTGGGTCGATACCGTCAAAGTAGTTTCGGGTAAAGGCCGTCTGGTCTGAAGCATAATTACTGCTGAATCCGGAAGCCCTTGTCTGGAATATACCAAACATACTAAAAGTAGGGTAGTACTCTCTTTTATACAATCCCAGTTGGGTGTCGCTCAGTTCAATTCTGCTTTTGTAGAACTGACGTACAGGATTATTAAGGCTGTCGGCCTGATTGGTGCCTGTAATTCCTGCTTTGGGTATTGCAGCTACAAAAGTAGTATCGGCTGTAAAATCGGCAGGTTCAACTCCCATAAGCTCTACCAGTTTATTGTTTTGTAGCTTAACCTGTTCCTTGATCTGGTTCAGGGCAATTTTAGCACGTGATACTTCAGCTGCTGCCAAAGTTGAATCTACGCCAGCTAATAAGCCATTTTTAACCCTGATAGCTGCATTTTTATGAACAACTTCAGCTCTTTGCAGGTTTTTGATCTGAGAGCGTTCAAGTCGTTGACTGGCAAGCAGGTTTAGATATGCTCCTGCGATTTTTACCTTTTGCTGAAATTGTTCTTGTTCAAAGTCTTTTTGCTGCCTGTTGGCATCGGCTTTGGCAATGTTGATGCGTTGCTGCATTCTGCCAAACGTAAAGAAGTCCCAGTTCATGTTAACCAGATACAGAGCTCCAAAGGCAGCATTCCAGTTTTGTTCGGCGAGTGGTAATCCCGATGAGGCTACTCCAAGTCCGCCAAGTCCGTAAAGCGGGCCATTCTGACCATTTACAGTGCCGTAATCCTGCTGAGCTGAAAGATTCAGATTAGGCAGGTAGTCACGTTTGGCCTGTTTTACTGTTTCCTGTGCTGCTTTGGCATAGCTTTCTTTGGCTTTTACAAAGCCGTAGTTGGCAATACCTTTGTCTACCGCATCCTTTAGCGAAAGCTTTGTCTGGCTAAAACCGGATAGTGAGCACAACAGCAGGAATAATGTTAATTTTGTTGAGTGCATTGAAATAGGTGGATTATAGTAAGTCGTTTTTTGGAAATTATTGGCAAAAGTAAAACAGCTATTTTGGCTAAGCCGATTTTTAATGATGAATTGAATTCGTCATACAAATTGTTACAGTTATGTATATTAGTGCTTACTTTGCAGTAAGAAATGAAATGAAATGAATAAGATTTACAGGAATGTAATAGAGAATAAATGGTGGCAGGAGTTTTTTATACTGGCATTCTCTTTCATTCTTTTTACCCTTAACGACTGGATACTTATTAAGTCATGGCGCGGCATTTGGTCGGGTTGTGCTTATTTCCTTATGTTATATGCACATGCGCAGTTAAATCGCTTTTTGCTACTTCCGATATTGCTTAAAAAGCACAAGATATTCCTGTATGTATTTCTTTCAGCAGTACTTGTCTTTGGTTTTTCGATAATCATGTATGAAGTTGCTTCATTGTGGATATACAAAAACTGTTTCCTCTACAAATCCTCAGAACAAAAGAGCTACGTATTTCAGGCTGCTACACTTGTTGCCACACTTATTTGTATTCTCTCGGTACACATGATATTGAAGTTTTATCGTGATCGTAAAAACCTTGATGAGGAAAAGCTTTTGTATAACCAGGCGCAGCTTAATTCGCTAAGGGAGCAGCTTAATCCGCACTTTTTATTCAATACGTTCAATACGCTTTATGGTATTAGTCTTCAATATCCGCAGCGTACACCGGGGCTTATTATGCATGTCTCTCAGTTAATGCGCTACCAGCTGGAGAGTAATGAAAGACAATGTGTTGCCCTTGAAGATGAAATAAGCTTCATTAGCAGTTATATAGAATTGGAGAAGGAGCGAGTAGGCTATCGTTGCAATATCAGTTTCAATAGCGATATTGATGATGCTAATTCATACAAGATTCCACCAATGTTACTTATCTGTTTTATAGAGAACGCATTTAAGCATGGTACCTGTACCATAGAGAAATGTTTTGTAGATGTTGATATTACAGTAAAAGTAGGTAAGCTTGAAATGGTAGTGAGAAATTCACTGCCGGAAAAGAAAACTGAAGTTGTATCTACAAAAATAGGTATCAAGAACACCACAGAACGATTAAGGCTGCTTTATGGGGCTAATTATTCGCTGGATATAGAGCAAACAGATATTTATACCGTAAATTTACAGTTACAGCTAAAAAGGTATGAGCCAGTCCGTTAAAAAATGTATCATTATTGACGATGAACCCGCTGCACACTATGTGCTGGCAAATTATATCAGTCAAAATCCTTTACTGGAATTGGTATTTCAGGGGTATAATGGGGTTGAGGCTCTGGAATATCTTGAGAATAATACTATTGACCTTATGTTCCTTGATATTGATATGCCGGAGATTTCGGGTATAGAAATGCTGCAAAAATTAGATAAACCACCACGTACCATTCTTACTACAGCTTATAGCGAATTTGCTTTAGAAAGTTATGAGTATGGCGTTCTTGATTATTTACTTAAACCAATATACCACCCTCGTTTTCTAAAAGCAATCGATCGTTTTTTTGAACTTGAAGGGGCTGTACAACAACCTCAGGAGGAAGAAGAAGTGTCAGGTAGCATTTATGTAAAAGTAGATAGCGATACTATACCTATCGAACTAAACAGCATACTGTATGCACAGAGTTATGGCAATTATGTAAAGATCATTACCCAAAAGCGTAATTACCTGGCAACAATTACCACCAATGATATGGAAAAGATGTTGCCTTCTTCCCAGTTTATGAGATCGCATAAATCATATATCATTGCCTTAGACAAGGTTGATGAGGTAATGAAAGACCATGTGGTGATTAAAAAAAATCCGGTTCCTATTGGAATTACTTATCGTAGGGAACTGGCTGAAAAACTGAAACATTTGATCAAAAACTAAATAAATAACACAAAAAACAATCTAAAAACTATGATTCAGGTAAAAGCTTTTGCGGCCTATGATGCGGAGACGCCTCTTAAGCCCTTTGAATTTGAACGTAAAGAAGTAGGTCCTAACCAGGTGCAGATAGAAATATTGTACAGTGGTGTTTGCCACTCTGATATCCACACTGCTAAAGGTGACTGGGGTCCTGCAATATATCCATTGGTTCCGGGACACGAAATTGTGGGAAGAATTATTAAAACAGGCGAGAAAGTAACTAAATTTTCTGTTGGAGAACTTGCAGGTGTTGGATGCTTTGTTGATTCTTGCCGTACATGTGCCAGCTGTAAAGAAGGTGAAGAACAATACTGCGAAGAAGGTATGACCGGAACATACAACAGCTACGAGCGTGGTACCAAAACTCCTACATATGGAGGATACGCTACTGCGATTACTGTAGATGAGAGCTATGTACTTCATGTATCTGAAAAACTTGATCTTAAAGGGGTAGCTCCTTTATTATGTGCAGGTATCACTACTTATTCGCCATTACGTTACCTTAAAGTAGGTAAGGGAGATAAAGTAGCTGTACTTGGATTAGGCGGACTAGGCCACATGGCAGTAAAATTTGCAGCATCTTTTGGAGCTGAGGTTACTATGCTTAGTACATCGCCATCGAAAGAGGCTGATGCAAAAGATTTGGGAGCACATCATTTTGCCCTTACTTCAGATCCTGCTGTTATGGCATCACTTACCAACAAATTTGATGTTATCATCAATACAGTTTCGGCGAAGCATGATTATAATACTTACCTGAACCTGCTGAACAAGAATGGTACCATGGTAATTGTAGGATTACCACCGGCCGGTGAACCAATACAGGCTTTTAATCTGGTAATGAAACGCAGAGCCATTATGGGTAGTCTAATCGGTGGTATAAAAGAAACGCAGGAAATGCTTGATTACTGTGCTGAGCACAATATTACTTCTGATGTTGAAATTATTGATATGGATTATATTAATGAAGCCTATGAAAGAATGGACAGAAGCGATGTAAAATATCGTTTTGTTATCGATATGGCTTCAATGAAATAAAAAGTAGCAGGGAGAGTTCATTTAAGGTTATATGCTTTCCTGAAAGCTTTTTGAAAAGGGCAACCATAACGGTTGCCCTTTTTTATTGAATCAGGGCAATAGCTATACTGCTTAATCCAAGATAGAGGCAAAGTGGCGAGAAATAGCGGTTGTCGTTTTTAGCGAAAAGCGTTTCCTTTATGGTTTTGAAAAAGCCAACATATTTAAAATCACCTACGGCTCTCAGCAGGAATAGTATACCTATTGCCAGTGTAGCGTATTTAATAAAATCATCAGAAAGGTATTCGTCATAAATACCAAGGTCACCCACTGTAATGAAAGCGAAAATTCCAAGTGATGCAGCTACTGCAAAAGTACCAACTACACCCGGTTCAAAAACTGCTTTTCCATCAGGCAGGGTAGGTATTACGCCTTTTTTACCCAGGCTATCGTTCATAGCCCAGTATACATGGATAAAAGAAAGCATGATAAAGATTACTGTATTTATAAGTATAAAAAAAATCATCAGATTGTGGTTTGCTTAAAGGTAAGCAATCCTACTGATGATTCTTTTAATACTTTGCTAAAATGCCTTTATCTATTTTGATAGTACATCGTGTATTTCAGGAGTCTTATCAAACATTTTTTTAGCGAAAGGACAAAGCGGAATTATCTTTTTATTATTCTCCCTCGCATAGGTTACTGCTGCATCAAGAAGTTTTCTGCCTATGCCTTTAAATTCGGGATTGCCTTCGGTATGATCGATGATGAATGTATTTTCGTTAGACCATACATAGGTCATTATACCGGCTTTTACTTCGCCTTCTTTGGCACTGAAGTAGCCTTTTTTGCCATCGTCTGAGTGTTTTATTTCCATTGGTATTGGGTTATTTTTTAATGTTAAAATTAGGGTTTTGAGGTGGTAAAGGAACATATCCTGTTTCACCCGGAATTTTAGGGAATGTCTGGTCTATCCAGCGTTGTTTAGCATCTTCTATCATTTCAGAAGTAGTAGCCACAAAATTCCAGTAAATGTGTCTTGGTTCAGGGAATGCTTCTCCACCAAATATATAAACGGTTGTATTCTCGTTCATGGTAAATTCACAGATGGAAGCGTCTTTGGCAACCAACAGTTGTTTAGGTTCAAATGTGGTACCATCGCTTTCAATGCTGCCTTCCAGTATATACAGACCGCTTTCACCATACAGGTCTTTACCAATCTGTAGTTTTTCTTTGCTTTTGCTTTTCAGTTCAATAAAATATAACGGACTGTAAACAGGCACTTCCGATTTTTTTCCGAAAGCTTCCCCTGCGATAAGTTTAGCATCTACTGAACCTATTTTCCAGGTTGGCATACCATCTTCTTCTATATGGGCAAATGATGGTTCCATCTCTTCCAGATGCTTGGGTAAAGCTACCCAAATTTGTAATCCGTGCAATGGTTTGTCCGAATGGCGAAGGTATTCCGGTGTACGTTCAGAGTGTACTATCCCTTTTCCTGCGGTCATCCAGTTTACCTGTCCGGGTTTTATTTCTACTTCAGTTCCTAAACTGTCGCGGTGCATAATACTGCCTTCGAATAAATAGGTAAGAGTAGAAAGTCCAATGTGTGGATGTGGACCAACATCCATATTCTCACGTTCGCTTAGCATAACAGGTCCCATATGATCGATAAAGGCAAATGGACCTACCGTTCTTTTTTCACGGAAAGGCAGTAATCTCCCAACAAGGAAATTACCTATATCGCTTGGGCGTTCTTCTATTATAAGGCCAATGTTTGACATAGTGGTTGTTTTTTTAGAGTCGGTTAAAGTTAGTGATTTTGCCTGACTTTTAAAGCAGGGTTACTTTAAGGTTACTGTATTAAAAAGAGAAGCAGCTAACGGGCTGCCTCTCATTGGTAACTAAAAACTAATAAACTAAAAATTATAGTGTTATAAATACTGATGACCTTATAGCATCGGTAATATTCTTTGTTTTGTGGCCTTTGCCGGTGGTATCTTCTACTAAAAGGACTTCTCCGGCGTTAAAGGTACGTTTATCACCCAGGGAAGTTTCAATTTCTATTACACCATCCATAAGCAATATATATTGTCTTGCAGGCGCATTATGAAAATCATAATCGTATTGCTGCACAACTTTCCGGAATATTACTGTACCTGCTTTTTGTGCTTCAGAAAGAAAACCAATTTCTCCGGCCTCATTCAACGGAATGCTAACGTCTTCAAAGCGACTGTCTCCGTTTTCATCAGCATAAACACGTGTTACAGCAAAAGATTCCATTAATTGAAGTTTTTTTCCAGCCATTCGGCAGAAAGTTTTATATCGTCCATAGTCAGGTTATGTCCTGTAGGCAATTCATGGTAGTCTACTTTAAAGCCCAGCTCTTCCAGAGTCAATACATAAATTGGTGTCGCTGAAGGCTCAATAGTCGGATCGGCTATACCTGAACTGAAAAATACAGGAATAGCACGTTCAGTACCTTGAGATTTGATTGTTTTGAAAGGTTGCATAGGTCGGTACAATACCGCACCCGCTAAAAAGTCGGGATACTTAACTAGTGTAGAGCCGGCAATATTGGCACCATTAGAGTAGCCAAGCGCAATAACCTTGCTACTGTCAAAATCTTCTTTTATGGCTATTTCTTTAATGAAAGCAACGAGTTCATCGGTACGGAAATCAAGATCCTGTTCATCAAATACTCCCATACCCAAGCGTTTAAAAAAGCGAGGCATGCCGTTTTCGCTAACATTACCGCGTACGCTCAAAATGTTATAACATTTGCCAAAATTTGCGGCAAGGGGTAAAAGATCGTTTTCATTTCCTCCTGTGCCATGTAGTAAAAGGATGGTATAAGCATCGGCATTTGCCGATGCTTTATAGATATATTTTAATGGCTGAAAATCCATAATATTAATTTTTATAATGAATTGATAGGTACTAAATGAGCTTCAATAGCAGCACGCTGGCTTTCGTATTGTTCAGGAAGTTTAAGACCTTTACCAAGGTTTTCAAGCTCCTCATCTACAGTAAAGCCCGGATTATCGGTGGCAATTTCAAAAAGTACACCTCCTGGTTCCCTAAAGTATAAAGAATGGAAGTACTGTCTGTCTATTTGTGGGGTTATGCTAAGGCCGATACTGGCTACTTTTTCCCGGAAGTACATCAGTATCTCGTCATTTTTTACCCTGAAGGCTACGTGGTGTACAGAGCCGTTTGCTACATGGCCGCGTTTTTCAGACGGTAATTCTACAAGGTCTACTATTGCAGCCTGATTAACCGTATCTGTAGCATAACGGTAACGATTGGATTCCTGAGCTACTAATCTGTAACCGAAAATGTTGGTTAATACATTAGCAGTTCCTTTAGTATCATTAAGGGTAATAGTTACGTTGTGAAAACCTCTTGTGGCATGTGCAGCTTTCACTTCATCGGTTTCCCATGGTTTTCTGTCGTCATTTTCCTGTTCGATAAGTTCCAGTTTCAGTCCGTCAGGATCAAGGAAGGTTAGATATCTTTCACCAAACTTTTCAGCAGGCTTGTTGTAAATAACGTTATATTTTTCAAAACGTTCTATCCACCACTCAAGGCTTCCTTTAGGTACAGAATAACCTATTTCGGTAGCCATTCCTGAACCTCTTCTGCCTTGTGGTATGCCTTCGCCCCAAGGGAAGAAAGTAAGTATGGTACCTGCACTACCTATTTCGTCACCAAAATAAAAATGGTAAGTTCCGGGATCATCAAAGTTTACAGTTTTTTTGATAAATCGTAAACCTAAAATATGAGCATAAAAATTAAAGTTACGTTTGGCATCGCCGGCAATAGCTGTTATATGGTGAATGCCTAAAATTGTATTTTCCATGATTATATATGTTTTAATTTGATAGTGTAAAATTACCTCCGGACTTAATTTTGCGCATTGAACTGGGACAAGAAAGTAATTATAGCCTCTTAGGCAATTAGCGTTCCTTTTTTATAAAATGTTGTTTTATATGGCTGGGTAGGCTTTTAATGGAATTTTAGTTAACGATATATCGTTAATTGTCAATACCACTGCGATAATCAGCAAATTGTATTATTCCATATATTTACATAAACTAAATTATATGTTCGATAATTTTATTAATTACCTGCAATCTAAAATTACGCTGACACCGGAAGATATTGCAATGGTTGAAAGCGTTTGCAGATTGAAAAAACTAAGGCGTCGACAATATTTGTTGCAGGAAGGCGATGTTTGGCACTATAACGCCTTTGTGTCTAAGGGGCTTGTAAGGACATACAGGGTAGATGATAAAGGTGTAGAGCATATTTTTCAGTTCTCTCCCGAAAACTGGTGGGCCGGCGACAGGCATAGTTATTTATATGGTGATCCTGCAAAGTTTAATATAGAGGCTTTAGAAGACAGTGAGATCATTCTTATAGCAAAAGGAGATTTTGAGAACTTGCTGGAAGCAATTCCCGGATATAATACTTTTCAACGCAATTTGCTGGAGCGTAGTTTTGTGGTATTACAGCATCGTATTCATATGGGAAATAGTTATACTGCCGAAGAAAAGTATAACGAATTTATTAAAACATATCCAAATATATTAAACAGAATACCACAGCACATGATAGCATCCTTTGTTGGCGTTTCTCCTGAAACACTAAGCCGGATACGGAACAATGCTACTAAGAAATAATACTTTATTATATAGTATAACTCCTGATGATTTCAGGAGTTTTTTTATGCTCTGAATTTTGTTGATATAGGTCAATAGTTTTTTCTGATTTGAGTCAATGTTTTGAGGACGCCTTCCGTTGCAACTTTGTAACAGAAAAACCAACGAAATGGTTGCTCTGAAAAAACAAAAAATCATTAATAATTAAATTACTTATTATCATGTCAACTTTAGTAAATAAAACAGCATTAGTAACAGGCGGAAGCCGTGGAATAGGAGCAGGAATTGTTAGAAGGTTAGCGCAGGACGGTGCCGATGTAGCCTTTACTTATGTATCAGGAAAAGAACAGGCTGAAAATCTTGTAAAAGAGATTGAAGCTTTAGGTCGTAGAGCAGTAGCCATTCAGGCAGATGCTGCCGATGCAGTATCGGTTGCAGCGTCTGTAGAAACTACAGTAGCCAAACTTGGAAAACTGGATATACTTGTAAACAACGCAGGGGTAGGTATTATGGGAACTCTGGATACTTTTGCCCTTGAAGATTTCGACAAAACCTTTGATATTAATGTACGTGCCGTATTTGTTGCCATTAAAGCTGCTCTTAAGCATATGACGAGTGGTAGCCGAATAATTACCATAGGCAGTACAAATGCTACCCGTATGCCTTTTGAAGGAGGCTCAGTTTATGCAGCGAGTAAAGCCGCGATACAAGGTCTTACAACAGCACTTTCAAGAGATCTTGGTCCATTAGGGATAACAATCAATAACGTTCAGCCCGGCCCGGTAAATACCGACCTTAATCCTGAAAACGGAGAGTTTGCCGATTTCCTAAGAACACAACTTCCGGTAGGGCGTTATGCTCAGGTAGACGAGATTGCAGCCTTTGTTTCTTTCATTGCAGGACCTGAAGCAGGTTATATTACAGGAGCAAGCCTTAATATTGATGGTGGTTTTAAAGGTTAATTCTTAACCTTATGATAATGGAAGGACAGCCTTAAAGCTGTCCTTTTTTATTTGATGTATCATAGAATTTCTATCTTTGAAAAACCAACTAAAACCTTACAAATCATGAAATACCTTTCCATTTTCTTAAAGTCTGTGTGGCTTAACATAGGAGGAATTCTTTCAGTAATAGCGATTTACTATTTACTTACTGTTATCGATCAGGGAGTAGATGTTGTAATACAGTCAGGAGAAAACCTTTCACCGGCCTTGTGTACTATAGCAGGATGTATACTTTGGGCAGGAATTTTATGGTATAGCGGCCGAATGCTTAGTTATATCAAACAGCAAAAGCGATATGATAAGAATCCGGTAGATATGAATACTGTTGATGCCAAACAGAGGGCAGTGATCATGTTTACTACACGTCTTCAAAAACATATGCCAAGGCTTATAGCTTTTAATTGTTTTGTATGCCTGCAGGCGGCTATCATAAGTTTACCTACAGCATCCCCAACGCTTGATGGCTGGTTTTTGGTGCTTTTTATTTTGGCTCATAATGCGTTCTATTTTTTATTGAATACATCATTTAAGGCGGGTGCAAGCCGTGCCAAACGCATTCTGACTTTTACTTTTATTGCTTTTTATAGTTTTGTGGTTATTACTTTTATTACCAAATCGGCAGTTGGAGATATTGCGATAGGCGCCAACAGGCATATCTTCTGGCTGTTTTGCTATATGCTTATTTTCTTTTTATTGGAGTGCTTAGCGGTATTCTTTTTTATAAAAAGGAGGGAACGTATAGACGGGGATAGGGCTGAAGATGAATCTTTTCCTGAAAACGGGATTACCAAAATAATGAACTTCCTGAAAATAAGGGAGGATTTTATTGGAGCTGAACAATGGGGGTTTAAGCTGTTTACAGCTTTTGCCATCGTTGCAGCCGGAATGTATTTTTCGGGGATATTTTCTATTGATATTTCCTGTTTTATGGGAGCTCTTTCTTTTGCATTACTGGCAATGGCTATTATTATTGGGATTGCTAATATCATTACCATGATCAATATCCGTACAAGGATAAATTTCTTTTTGTTTATCTATATATGGGCTTTTATTGTGGGAAGTTTCAATGATCCATATAAAGTAAGAACTCTAAAGGCAAAAGAAGATTTTACCTATGCCGCCATACGTCCTTCAACCGATAAATATCTTAATGACTGGTTTTATAAACGTATGAAGCTAATGGAAAAGAGTGAGGTATATAAGAACAATCCCGATAAGAAGTTTGATGTATATGTAGTGCTTTCTGACGGAGGCGCATCAAGAGCAGGGCAGTGGTCAAGTAGTGTGCTTTGCGATTTGCAGGACATGAGTGTTACGCAAGACCCGAATAATACTTTTAAAGATCACTTATTGTGCCTTGCAGGAGCATCGGGAGGGACTATAGGCAATACGGCATTTTATTCTTTACTAAAAGCCGATGAAGAGCATCCTATAGAAGGCTACCGAAAATACAGTGACAGCTTTTTTGAAAAGGACTTTTTAACCTTTACTTTAGGAAGAATGCTGGGGCCTGATATATTTCAGTATATCATCCCGTTTTGTTTTGATAACAGGGCAGATGCATTGGAGAGAGGATTTTCAGGAAGCCCTGCTGAAGACAATATAGCACATGAAATTGATACGCTGATACCTCATTTTTATGATAGACCGTTATCTAAAGTATATGATTATTCCGGAAAGTTACCTTTGTTATTTATTAATGTTACACAGGTTGATAATAGTTATCCGGGAGTAATAAGTCCCATAATACCCAGAAGAGAAAAACAGAAATGGTATCGTACAGATGTACTGGAACTGGTAGACAGTCTTAAAAGGAAAGATTCCAGAACAGACATTCGCTATAGTACTGCTGCAGCATTAAGTTCAAGATTTCCATATGTTTCACCGGCAGGAAAGATACATGACAGGTATTTTGTAGATGGGGGCTATTATGATAACTCAGGTGCAGGTACAACAATGGAATTCCTTAAGCAATTAAAGGTATATCTTGACAGTAAAAAGGGAACTCCTATTTATGACAGGTTTACCTATCATATACTGCATCTAACCAATTCTGATACTAAGAAAAAGCCATCCGGCAGGATACATCCGCTAACGAATGATTTGGCAACACCATTGCTTACTGTACTAAAAACATCTGATACAGGTACCGGTTTTGGTAACGATGTGCTTAAGGAGTATTTTAGAGAGAATTTCAATAAGGATACTATTACTTCCTATATAAATTATAGCCTTTATAAAACGAAGTTTAAAAAAGGAGATAAGGATGACATGCCATTTCCGATGAGTTGGGTAATTTCTGATTATCATCTTAAAAGAATGGTAGATACGCTACAGAGGGAGCATAAAAATAACAAAGGTAAATTTGAGTTTTTGAAGAAGTAATGTTTATAATGTATTGATATAGTGGAGTTAATTTAGTAAAAATTTAAGATTATTCAATTATTAAAAAATTACTTTTGGCACTATCACTAATCATTTAATAAGAGAAATCATGAAAATCACATTTTTAAGAAGCATGCTAATGGCTGCTGTAATTGTTGGAGGGCTTAGCCTGACATCTTGTAAAGAAAAGACATCAACGGAAGTAGATACTGAAATGGAAACTACCATGGATGGAGATACTACCACTACAGTAACTGAAACGGAAGTAGACGCTCCGGGCGCAGCTCACGATACTACAATGACTGACACAGTTACTAAAGTAAAATAATATAAAGACAGCTTTGGCTGTCTTTTTTGTTTACCAATTTACCTAACATTAAATTTTAAAACCTTAATTTATGAAAGTTACATTTTTAAGAAATGCTTTTATGGTTACTGCCCTTGTAGCAGGACTTAGTCTTACTTCATGCAAAAAAGAAACAACTGAAACGACCGAAACAACTGTTATGGATGGTGACACAACTTCGACAACCACCTCCGAAACTACTGTTGTTGA
Source organism: Flavobacterium suzhouense (assembly GCF_042684765.1). Taxonomy (NCBI): domain Bacteria; kingdom Pseudomonadati; phylum Bacteroidota; class Flavobacteriia; order Flavobacteriales; family Flavobacteriaceae; genus Flavobacterium; species Flavobacterium suzhouense. Next base: position 53,063 of record NZ_JBHUMD010000029.1, read on the forward strand.
TGAAGTAGGTGCAAAAGATACTATCTCAGTTACTACTGATACAGTAAAAGTGGTAAAGCCATAAACGATTTCATTACAATACTAAAAGGACGGCTCATAATAAGACCGTCCTTTTTTATTTATATGTGGTGCTGTTTGATTAGCTTCTGAAAGATGATGGTGTAGCGTTGGTAAACTTTTTAAAGAAATGGTTGAAATGAGCCGATTCATCAAAGCCCAAGGCATAACTTATTTCAGATATATTCCAGTCTGTATGTCGCAACAGTGCTTTAGCCTCACTTAGCAAACGTTCAAAGATATGATCGGATGTTGTTTTTCCTGTAGTCGTTTTTATAGCACGGTTAAGGTGATTAACGTGAACATTCAGCTGTCCGGCAAAGTCTTTTGCACTTCGTAAAGAGAACTGCTGACTAGGCGATTCTATTGGGAATTGTCTTTCAAGTAGTTCCGTAAATACTGCTGTAATACGTGAATTGGCATCTATGTGGGTATATAATGTCTCAGTCGGGCGCATTTTTATAGAATAATGCACCATTTCCATAATGTAGTTTCTTATCAGGTCAAACTTAAACTGATAATCACCCTGCATTTCATCTACCATTTTAGTAAATACATTAGCAATATAATCATATTGACTATCATCAAGTACATAGGCAGGGCTTGCACCCGGAGTGTACATAGGTAAGTCTTTCAGGCTGCCACGCATATGCTCGCTGAAGAAAGCATCTTTAAAGATGCAAAAAAAGCCGGTAGAGCTTGGGGTGACCGCTTCGAAAGTGTAGGGTACACTCGGATTAAAGAATAATAATACATTTCCATTTACCTCAAGGCTTTTATCGGCATAGTGGTAAATATAATGACCGCGAATAAGTGCTATTTTATAATAATCCCTTCGGGTATACTTTACGGGTTCCTTGCCGGGACCTACACAGTCTTCGTGACGGAAAACATTAAAGTGGCCAAGGTCTTTTTGAAGCCCTTCGGGCATCCAGTTAAATTTTTGCTTGTATAAATCTTCAAGAGTTTCTGTCCTTTCCATGATTTACAGTGCTTTATAGTAGTTTAATGATCGATTTTGTTTTACAAAAGTAATCTGCTACTCACTATAAAGGTATGTAAAAAGCAAATCAAAGATTGCAAAATTCAAACAATTTTTTAATTTTTTGCTTGTAAAAGACTGTTTGAAAAACACAAGTAATGGTTTGATTCGTGTAAAAAAACTTGTAACTCATGCTGTAAATTTGTACTGTTAATAAATGAATTATAAGGTCATGATACAATTGAGCATTACAGAAAATAACTGATAATATGTATAATCTTCATTATCATATTTACCAGTTGCCACAACCTGATATACATAAAAAAGGATGGTATAGCTTTTGTCTGTTTAACGACAAAGGAGGCAAAAGTGCGTTATTGCTGTTAGATGCTTCATCGGTCGAAATTCCAAAAGGGCTTAAGGAGGGAATTGTGTTTTCAGTTCAGGAAGACCAGTTACCAAATCAGGTAAGGGAGAGCCTTAAAAATTATCCGTTGTTTTATCAGAACGGGCATGGACCGTTTGTTTTAGGTGAAGCACAACAGAGTGATGTAAAGAAACTTTTTGAAAAGATAGGTTCTCAGATAAACACATCTTATATCTATAAGGATTACCTGCTTGCCAATTTTGCATTACAGCTTATTCATTTTGGAATAAAACATTTTGTATTAGCCAATGCACTTTGAAACAATTGTTTGATTTATGTAATCAATGCTTTGTTTTATACAATAATTAGGATGGTTTGTGAATCTACTTTTGTATCATCTAAAAATTAACAATTCTAACCAAAAAATTCAGTCAAAATGATAAATGAAACAAATGCTGCTGTGATACAGGGATTGTATGCTGCTGTCAACCAAAGAGACTTTGAATACCTTAATACACTATGTGATGCCGAAAGTGAATGGTTTGACATTCCATTTGACAAAATGGCATTTGGTGTTACTTCGGTTAGTATGGCTTGGCATAATAGGTTTGCTATTTTTCCTGATATTAGCTGTGAAATTAAGAATCTTATTGCTCATGATAATTACGTAATTGTACAGGGGGTAGAAAGAGGTACACATGAAGGCATATTTACCATTTATGAAGAAGAGGCAGAACCTACCGGGCTTTATGTTGAGGTTGGTTTTTGCGATGTGTATTACATGAATGACGGTAAGATAATGAAAGCAAACTCTAATCTGGATGTGTATGCGCTCTTTACCCAGATCTATGGGGATTGTGTAGCATGAAAGAATCACATAAAATAAAAAAAAGCCGCTCTAAAGCGGCTTTTTTTATTAAAAAGTATAAGAATTATTCGACTTGTTGTTTATGGGCAAACTGCTGTTAGCCAATTTTATACGTTTGTTTTTTAACAAATAGCTATATTTTATTTAACAGTAAAATATATACTGAAATTCTAAGTATATTCGCGCTTATTTTAAATGCCAATTTAAACCAAAACCACATGATTAAAAAACTACTCTACGATTTTAAATTAGTTATACTCCTTATGCTCTGTAGTATTGCTAAAGCACAAACAACCCCAATTAGTTATTCGGCATCACCATCTTTTAGCAACGTAGTCTCAGGTCAATCATTTACATTTTCAAATATTTCAACCTGTCAAACTAGTGTGACTTTAGATGTAAGTAATTATTGGTCGACTTTTTTTAATATCTCTGCATGTACTGTTAATTATAAATTTAAAGTTCTTGTAAATAATATAGAGATTGGAAATAATTACTGCAGCGCTACACTTGATTTATCAAGTTATATACCTGTCAATTCAGTGCAGATCGTTCCTTACCATAGCGGAGCCGGTAACGGTAACACCGGTGCAAAAATGGATGTAGCATTAACCGTTAATTCACCTACCGCTTCCATGCCTCCTCTGGCTACAACAAGTGATGTGTTTTATTGCTATAATGCTATAGCATCTCCACTATCGCCAACTTTAGTAGGTTCAGGGGCATCATTCAAATGGTATACTGTTGCCACAGGTGGTCTACCATCAACAACCGCACCTACACCAAATACAAATATATCTAATACTCTTTCTTACTGGGTTTCGCAGGTAACAGCAACTGGTTGTGAGGGAGAGAGAAAAGAAATACAGGTAACGATAAATCCGGCAATAGTAACTTCGGTGGGTAATCAGGTAAATGTTCTTTGCCATGGCAGTACTACAGGTTCGGCTACAGTAAATGTAACAGGTGGTACTGGAACATACACTTACAGCTGGAATACAACACCGGTACAAACTACGGCTACGGCAACAGGCCTTGCAGCCGGTACCTATACCGTAACGGTAACTGACGCTACCCTTTGTTTTAAAACACAAAGTTTCACGATTACAGAACCTTCAGTACTTACAGCTTCAGCGGGTACTCAGGTGAATGTCCTTTGTCGCGGAAATGCTACAGGTACAGCTACAGTAAATGTAACGGGAGGTAATGGGGCATACAGCTATAGCTGGAATACTACACCGGTACAAACTACGGCTACGGCAACAGGCCTTGCCGCCGGTAATTATACAGTAACCGTAACCGATGCTAACCTTTGTACAACAACGCAAGGCTTCACAATCACACAACCTGCTACTGCACTTGTTGCGACAGCAGGAACTCAGGTAGATGTACTTTGTAATGGCAATGCAACGGGTGAAGCTACAGTAACCGCAACAGGCGGTACAGGAGCTTATACCTATAGCTGGAATACGACTCCGGTACAAACAACCGCTACGGCCACGGCTCTTGCAGCCGGAACGTATATCGCAACAGTAACTGACGCTAACCTATGCACAGCAACACAAAGCTTCACTATTACAGAGCCAGCAGTACTTACTGCTACGGCAGGTACTCAGGTAGATGTTTTATGTAATGGTAATGCTACAGGAGAAGCTACGGTGAACGTAACAGGAGGAACAGGAACATATACCTATAACTGGGATACGACCCCGGTACAGACAACTGCTACGGCTTCGAACCTTTCGGCAGGTACATATATAGCAACAGTAACTGATGCTAACAATTGTACTGCAACACAGTCATTTACCATTACAGAACCAATAGTACTTACTGCTTCAGCAGGAACTCAGGTAAATGTGCTTTGCCGCGGCAATGCAACAGGTGAAGCTACAGTAACCGCTACAGGTGGTACAGGAGCTTATACGTATAGTTGGAATACTACTCCGGTACAAACAACAGCTACAGCTGCAGGACTTGCGGCGGGAACATATATAGCTACGGTAACCGATGCTAACAACTGTACAGCAACGCAATCATTCACCATTACAGAACCTGCTACTACGCTTACAGCTTCAGCAGGTACTCAGGTTGATGTACTGTGCCACGGCAATGCAACGGGTGAAGCTACAGTTACCGCTACAGGAGGTACAGGAGCTTATACCTATAGCTGGAATACGACTCCGGTACAAACAACAGCTACAGCTACAGGTCTTGCTGCAGGAACTTATATAGTAACTGTAACCGATACTAACAATTGTACAGCAACGCAATCATTTACACTTACGGAACCTGCTTCTGCACTTGCATTAACACCAAATACAACCCAAACCGATATACTATGTAATGGTCAGGCTACAGGTTCAGCTACAATTGCAGTAACAGGTGGAACAGGTTCTTATACTTATCTATGGAGTAATGGAGCGACAACAAATACAATTACAGGTCTTTTAGCCGGTACTTATACTGTTGATGTAACCGATGCTAATGGATGTGTTTTATCAAACAGTTTTACAATTACTGAACCGATAGCACTTACAGCTACTGCTGATAGTCAAACCAATGTTTTATGCTACGGTAATACTACAGGTTCAGCTACTGTTGCTGTAACTGGTGGTACAGGTGCATATACCTATAGTTGGGATACTACTCCGGTACAGACAACTTCAACTATCTCAAACCTTTCAGCTGGCACTTATACGGTAACGGTTACTGACGCAAACGGTTGTACAACTACACAGTCATTTGTTATCACTCAGCCTGCTCAGCCTCTTGCATTGACACCAAATACAACTCAAACCGACGTACTGTGTAATGGTCAGGCTACAGGATCGGCAACTATTGCCGTGACTGGCGGTACAGGTGCTTATACTTATTTATGGAGTAATGGTGCGACAACAAATACTATTATCGGCCTGATAGCAGGTACTTATACTGTTGATGTAACCGATGCTAACGGATGTGTTTTATCAAATAGCTTTACAATTACAGAACCGGCATTAGCACTTACCGCTACCGCTGATACTCAAACAAATGTTTTATGTTATGGTAATGCTACAGGTTCAGCTACTGTTGCTGTAACTGGCGGTACAGGAGTTTATACCTACAGTTGGGATACTACTCCTGTACAAACTACTATTACAGCTACAAACCTTTCAGCGGGTACTTATACCGTAACGGTTACTGATGCGAATAGCTGTACAACCACACAGTCATTTGTTATCACAGAGCCTGCTCAACCACTTGCATTAACGCCAAACACAACACAGACGAACGTATTGTGTAATGGTCAGGCTACGGGATCGGCAACTATTGCCGTGAATGGCGGTACAGGTGCTTATACATATTTATGGAGTAACGGTGCGACAACAAGTACAATTACCGGTCTTGTAGCCGGAACTTATAGTGTTGATGTAACCGATGCTAACGGGTGTACTTTATCAAATACCTTTACAATAACTGAACCTTCGGCATTAGTGGCTATTCCAGCTGCTCAAACGAACGTTTTATGTTACGGTAATGCTACCGGGGAAGCTACAGTAGCAGTAACAGGTGGTACAGGCGCTTACAACTATAGCTGGGATACTACTCCGGTACAGACTACAGCTACAGCTACCGGATTAATAGCCGGTACATATATAGTAACAGTTACTGATGCTAATCAGTGTGTTACAACTCAATCTTTCACCATATCACAACCTTCTCAGCCTTTGAGTACAACTCCAAATACTGCACAAACAAATGTATCTTGTTTTGGAGGTTCCAATGGTTCAGCTTCCATTGCTGTCAATGGGGGTACTGCTCCTTATACGTATTTATGGAGCAATGCAGCAACAACAAGTATTGTTACAGGTTTAACAGCTGGTACATATACTGTTGATGTAACCGATGCAAACGGATGTACATTGTCTCAAAGCTTTACGATTACTGAACCTACATTACTTGTAGCTTCTCCAGCATCGCAAACTAACGTGTCTTGTTTTGGTGCAGCTAATGGTTCGGCTACTGTTACAGTAACAGGTGGTACAGGAACATATACTTATAGCTGGAATACTACTCCGGTACAAACTACAGCTACAGCTACAGCTTTAGCACCGGGCAACTACACTGTGACAGTTACAGATGCTAATCAGTGTCAGGCTACTCAGATGTTCACCATAACCGAACCACAACAGCTAACAGTAGCTATAAACAATTATACAGATATACTTTGTTACGGAGCTGCTACAGGTTCGGCAAGTGCAACTGTTTCTGGAGGTACCCAGCCATATACATACTTATGGAATACAGGACAAACTACTGCTGTAGCAAATAATCTTACTGCAGGTGCTTATACCGTAGTTGTGACAGATGCTAATGGTTGTCAGACCAATGCAAGTATAACACTTACACAACCAGCTTCACCATTACAACTTACTACTTCACAAGTAAATGTTGATTGTGCTTCAGACAGTGATGGAGCGATAACTATAAACGCTACAGGCGGAACTGGTCCTTATACATATACATGGTCACCGGCAGTAAGTACAACAAATATTGCTGAAAATTTAGCTGTTGGTAATTATGATGTTGTAGTTACAGATGCAAACGGATGTTGGGATATTAGATATCTTACTATTACAGCACCAACAGCAGTAACAGGATACTTTACAGTAACAAATGCAGATTGTTATACAACAGGATCGGCTGTACTGCATGCTTCAGGAGGTGTAGCTCCATATACCTATTTATGGTCTAATGGTAATACAACTGCTAATTTAGAAAATGTACTTCCGGGAACGTATACAGTTACTATTACTGATACAAATGGTTGTACCTATACATTGAGTACCACAATTTATGGTACAGCACCAATAATTGTTACTTCGGCTCCGCAATCGGTTACGGTTGATGGTGGTGCAACAGTAGTATTTACGGTACAAGCTCAAAACGTAATGTATTATCAGTGGCAGTTAAGTACTGATGGAGGACAGACCTTCTCAAATCTTAATGCAGGTGGATCTACGCCGGGATATAGTGGTGTTGCAACTTCAACGCTTACTATTACAAATGCATATCAGTCTCTGGATGGATATAAATACAGGGTAATATTAATGCAGCAAAATGGTTGTTATATATTATCAGAAGCGGCAACACTTAATGTTAATCCATTACCACCTGTTGTGGGAGTTGATGATATAAAACATTTAGAGATGAACATTTATCCTAACCCAGCCTCAACTGAAGTGTTTGTTGAGATTCCGAATTTAGATTTATTTCAGAACGTGAAATTAGATTTGTATGATCTGAACGGAAGACTTATCAAGTGGGATAATCACATCAAATCTGATGAGTACAGACTAGATGTTTCAGGATTAGAATCGGGTGTATATATTATAAGCATAACTGCTGATAATTACAAGACTGATAAAAAATTGATAGTCAACAAGAAATTTTAATTGAAAGCCGTCCCCTTAAAAGGACGGCTTTTTTATTTGTAGTGTAATTAGGTAATGTTTTTCAGCTGTTTGAATTGTACAATTATTGCTTTGTAAACCACAATAACAGAGGAGTACTCCGTCAATACCTTTGTCTTGTCAAATTAAAACAATTAATTAAAAATAAGACAATGAAAAATTCAGAACAAAATGTATGGTATGTTACAGGCGCCTCAAAAGGATTAGGGCTTAGTCTTGTAAAAAAACTACTTAATGAAGGCTACAAAGTAGCAGCAACATCAAGAAGCCTTGAGGATCTTGAAAAAGCTGTAGGTGTAAATACTAATTTTTTGCCTATTGCCGTTGATATACTTAATGAGCAAAGTGTTGCCGATTCTATTCAAAAAACGATTGACAAGTTTGGTAGTCTTGATGTAGTAGTTAACAATGCCGGTTATGGACTGGTAGGAGCCTTAGAAGAGTTAAGCGATGCTGAAAGCCGTCAGAATTTTGATGTAAATGTATTTGGATCCTTAAATGTTATTCGTCAGACATTGCCTCAAATGAGAAAACAACAGTCTGGCCACATTTTTAATGTGGCTTCCATAGGAGGATTTACCGGTAATTTTCCTGGTTTCGGAATTTATTGCGCTACTAAGTTTGCAGTACATGGTTTTACCGAATCGCTTTCTGCTGAGGTTGCACCTTTTGGTATAAATGCGACGATAGTGTCTCCGGGTTATTTTAGAACCAACTTTTTGGAAGGTACTTCGCTCGTAACACCAAATAATGAGATTACTGATTATAAAACAGTAAGAGAAGTACAAACGGTTCATGAGAATGATATTAACAATAACCAACCGGGTGATCCTGATAAAGCAGCAACAGCAATTATCAAAGTTGCTTTGATGCCACAGCCACCGGTACATTTATTCCTTGGTCCGGATGCATATAATCTGGCAGAAGTAAAAATCAAGGATGTTCAGAAAGATATGGAAGCAGTAAGAGCAATTGCTACTGCCACTAATTTTGATAACTAAAAAACAAATGATGGCTTTTCGGAGCCATCATTTCAATTAACCAATATTTATGAAACTTATATATAAAATATTAAGCGGGCTTATATTATCGCTAATAGTAACCTTTGCTATAGCAGGCTTAGTGTCTTTTAGTAAATTAGTAAAGCCTGAAGTGAAGTCTCAAACCTATAGATTAAGAAATCAGCATACACAAATAAATGTTGTACACAAAAAGAGTATATGTCATCATCAGATTGAACAGTCAGAAGACAATATTTTATATGGTATGTAAATTAAACATTTGCTTTTGCTAAAGCAGCATATATTTCGTTGCTTAAAAGTCCGCTGCCTCCACCATAGTGTTGTATTACGGGGCATTCCGGATTTATGGCAGCAAAAGTATCTCGTAATTGCTTTTCTTCATCTTCAGGGATACCGCAGCCCAGTAACACTATTGTAAAATTTATAGTAGTAAACAGGTTTATAGCTTCTTCATTGCTGGAAGCACCAAACCCATTCCAGTTTTCGTTCTGGTTAATAAGGCGTACAACCGTTTCAAGAATTTCAGGATGCCTGCCTGTATATAGGATGTTTATCTTGTTCATGATGTTTCGTTTTACAATACAAAGTTGTACTATAAGAAACACTTTTGCATTGAACTAAGACAAGAAAACAGCTTTAAAGTAAATTTTCAGAATCTCATAACAAAGTTACCACCGGCCTGATTACCATTATAGAAAGGTAAAAGCATGGCAGTTTTTTTCTCCTCCTTTGAACTGAATAACAAATTGTTTATTGGATCTAAAAGCCAGTAAGCTGCTTTTGTACTGAGGATTCCTATTCCGGCCCCGGCAACGATATCACTTACCCAATGCCTGTCGTTAGTTAGCCTCATTATGCCGGTAGCTGTAGCGACAGTATATCCGGCTACACCATACCAAACAGATACATCTTTATATTCCTGCCATAAAAACTCTGCACCTAAAAAAGCTGCCGTTGTATGACCTGACGGAAATGAGTTATCTACAAGTCCGTTTGGACGGGTAACATCTGTTGTAGATTTTAATGTTTTAACAGTAAGATTAGATAATAAAAATGCTGTAGCATAAACAATGGTACGGTCTTTAAAGTTGTGTTTACCTTTCACGCCAAAGGCATTAAGAGCATATACGGCTGCAGCCGGGGCATAAAGAGTAAACTGATCAATATCAGTATGAGTATTATGTTTTAGATCTTCACGAACGTCTTTATCGAAGTTATCTAGCGACTTGCTGTTCAGTGCTGCGAAGCCATACCCAATAAGAACACCGGGAATAATTAATTGTTTGTAACCAAACTCTCCTTTAGATGTATCGGGATGAGTTGCAAGGGTATCTTTAGTTGCCTGGATAAAATCATTTTCGTTAACCTGTGCATTCATTAGCATGGTGGCAGCAAGAAAAGTCAGGACACAGCTTAGGGGTTTAAGCAACATAATATACTTGGAGGTTATTGGTTAATACCCTGTAAAGATAGAATCATGGAATCGAATTCCAAATGGATGGCACATTTTTTCCTTATTTAATAGTTTAAGTTTAGTAGTGGTCATTGTGACAATATTGTATTGAATTTCCCCAAATTAAATTTTAATATGTAATTTTCGGACTTATTACTATTCCAAACTTACTATTCTAATGAATTCAATTTTAAGAAACATTTTTCTTGCTACAGTCTTCTTTATGGCACCTTTATCTGCTGAAGGGAAAGCAGTATTACCTTCTTTCTTTTCTAATAATATGGTTTTGCAACAAAAATCTAATGTACCTGTATGGGGAACTACTGCTGCGGGCGCTACAGTAAAAGTAATCTCGTCGTGGGACAAAAAATCATATACATCTAAAGCTGATAAGGAAGGGAATTGGTCAGTTACACTTAAAACACCTTCATATGGCGGGCCTTACAGTGTTTCTATAAACGATGGTGATTATTTAGTTCTTGAAAATATACTAATAGGTGAAGTATGGCTTTGTTCCGGACAAAGTAATATGGAAATGCCCCTTGATGGTTGGGGAAAAATTAATAATTATGAAGAGGAAATCCGTAATGCGGCTTATCCTCAGATTCGTTTACTTCAGGCTACACATACTACAAGTGCAACCCCTTTAAATGATTTAAAAATTGATACTGACGGATGGCAGGTATGCAGTCCTTCAACAATCAGCAATTTTTCATCTACGGCTTATTTTTTCGCTAAAAAGATATATGAAGAAAAACATATCCCTATAGGATTACTTCATAGTTCGTGGGGAGGTACTGTTATCGAAGCCTGGATAAGCAAAGGAGCATTGAAAGAGATTCATGATTTTGATATAGCGATAAAAGTACTGGAATCAGTTAGCGATAAAGAAGCCTTAAAAAAGCAGTTTGATGCTGACAGTAAGGTATGGAATGCAACGATGGAAAAAGCTGAAAGAGGTAATAATGGCAAATGGGAAACCAAAGAATTTGATTATAGTAACTGGAAAACAATGCAGCTCCCTCAATTTTGGGAAAATGATGCGCTGGTAGGTTTTGATGGTGTTGCCTGGTTTAAAAAAGAATTTAATCTTCCTACAGCAATGAAAGGGAAAGACCTGCAACTTAATTTTTATGCTGATGATGATGATAAATTATGGGTTAACGGAGTTTATATAGGTACTACAAGTGGTTATAATGTGCTTCGTAACTATACTATTCCGGCAAATGTACTTAAGGAATCCGGCAATGTTATTGCTATCCGTGTTACAGATAATACAGGTGGAGGCGGTATATATGGTAAGGAAACAGATCTTATCCTTAAAGGAGGAAATGAATCTTTTTCGCTGGCTGGCAAATGGTATTATGCTGTTGGGGTAGATTTTACAGAGCTTCCGGTAAGACCTTATCTGCCTGCGGATCAAAATCAGCCTACGGTTTTGTACAATGCAATGATACATCCACTAATTAAATTACCGATCGCCGGAGCTATATGGTACCAGGGGGAAAGCAATGCCGACAGGGCATATCAATATCAAACTTTGTTTCCAATGCTTATTTCGGATTGGCGTAACAAATTTGGAATAAAAGATATGCCGTTCTATTTTGTGCAACTCACAAACTATATGAAAGCTAAAGATGAACCAGGAGCATCAGCCTGGGCTGAGCTTAGAGAAGCACAGTTTAAAACGTTGCTAAATCTAAAGAATACAGGGATGGCAGTGATTACAGACATAGGCGATGCCGGTGATATACATCCTAAAAATAAACAGGATGTAGGGTATAGATTGGCTCGTATCGCATTATCGAAAATATATGGTATTCCAATGTCCTATTCGGGGCCTTTATATAAATCTTTTAATAAAAAGGGAAGTGATATAATAGTATCATTTACTTTTAATGAAACATTAAAATCAACGGATTGTAGATCACTAAAAGGTTTCTCTATTGCAGGAAAAGATAAAGTTTTTCATTGGGCAGAGGCTAAAGTGGTGGGTAACACTATTGTTGTTTCTTCTGAAAAAGTGAAAGACCCGGTTGCTGTTCGTTACAACTGGGCGGATAACCCAGATGGAAATCTTACTAATTCGTCTGGACTACCGGCTTCTTCATTTCGAACCGATGATTGGCAGGGCATTACTTTTGGCAATAAATAGAAAGGCCTGAAAATCGGATTAGTCATTCTTACGTTACTATACTAAAACAGCTTTAATAGGCTGTTTTTTTATGGGGTTGTAAAAAGTTGTAAGAAAATAAGTGAAAACCTATAAACTGATTTACAGGGTGATATTTTAACTTTGAAAAGTGACTATAAAAATACTAACTATACCTTTAGACATAACTAATTACAATAGCCTGCAGCTTTTTAGATACACTCTTAAAAAGTCAGGTTATATTTGCATGTATTGTATTAAGTATATTAATACATCTCGAAAAACTAATCCGTTATTGTTATTTCCGGATATTATATTTCCTAATTTTAAAACGCAATCTTTTTTTTTATTGCTTTATATTGAAACTAAACTAATGGCGGGTTTTAACATTAGTTATAAAACGCCTTTTGCATTATGATATTAATTGTAGATGATATACGGGCTAATATACTAGCATTAAAAAAAGTATTACAGTTACATGGCCTGGAAGCTGATAGTGCTGAATCGGGAGAAGAAGCTTTAAAGAAAATCCTGAAGAAAGATTATTCACTTATCATAATGGATGTACAAATGCCCGTTATGGATGGCTTTGAAGTGGTAGAGATACTGGCAGGAAGTAACAGAACAAAAGATATACCGGTAATTTTTCTGTCTGCGGTAAATAAAGAAAAGAGATTTATTTCAAGAGGATATGAAACTGGTGGGGTAGATTATATTACCAAACCTGTAGATCCGGATTTACTTATTCTTAAAGTGAAAAGTTTTCTTAGGCTTTATGAGCAGACTCATGAGCTAAAGAGCATGAAAGATCTTTTGTCTAAAGAAATTGAGATAAGAAAGGAAGCACAGGAAAACCTTGAGATCAAAGTTGCCGAACGTACTCAGGAGCTGGTTGCTAAAAATGAGGAGCTTGAGTTTAGTAATCATGAACTGCAACAATTTGCCTGGGTAGTATCACACGATCTTAAAGAACCTCTCCGTAAGATAGAAACATTTGTTAAGATAATTGATGAGCGTTATCTTCCGGATAATGAAACTGCAAAAGACTATGTAAGACGAACAATAAAATCTGCGGAAAGAATGTCGAATCTTATATCAGATCTTATTGATTATTCGCGACTTTCTTCCGATGTTGTTCCGCAACGATTAAATCTAAATGCCATCGTCGAAGAAGTGCTGGCAGACTTAGATTATATAGTTGATGAAAAAATGGCAGTTATAACTGTTAACCAGTTGCCATCTGTAATCGGCGTTTCCAGCCAGTTAAGGCAGCTTTTCCAGAATCTGGTGAGTAATTCACTTAAATTTTCTAAAGAAGGTTTGCCTCCGGAAATAAACATTACCGGAGAAATTATTAGTGAAAAAAGTTTTGACGGAGCACTTGATACTTCAGGTAAATATTGCAGGATAACGGTGAGTGATAACGGTATTGGTTTTAATGAGATATACCTTGATAAGATATTTAAGATCTTTCAGAGCCTTAACGACAGGAATGCATATGAAGGTACCGGGATAGGTCTGGCTATTGCAAAAAAAATTGTAGAAAAACATAATGGTATAATAACAGCGAAAAGTGATGTGGGCAATGGTGCCAGTTTTATAATTGTTTTACCTATTTAAATAAACCTTACACATATATATGGACGGAAGTTTTAAAAGAAATTTATTAATAAGCTCAGGTGTTTCAATATTGATACTACTTGTAAGCTCAACAGCCTCTTTTTTGAGTATAAGAAGCCTACTTGAAAGTAATTCACTAGTTAGGCACACTCAGGAAGTAATTTATAATATAAATGAAGCTACATCGGTAATGACCGATGCTCAGGGAGGTATGAGGGGATTTTTGGTAACAGGTAAACAGGATTTCCTTAAACGCTATGAAAATGCTGAAGAGGATACCGGCTTATATATAAATAAATTGGAGCAACTCACTACTGATAATCCATTACAGCAAACGAGTATTAAGGAATTACGTCCTTTGATTAATTCTTTTTATGATTATCTAGATGAAAGAGTCACTGATAAAATGCGCAATGGTGCCATTACTCCGGATGAGCTTGATAATGGAAGAAAGCTTATGGAGAGTATTCGTGGTTTGCTTAAGCGAATGGAAAATGAAGAGCAAAGACTGTTGGCCGAGCGTAATTCAGCATCAGAGAAATATGGCATGTATAGTTCAGTGCTTATAGTTATTGCAGCACTTTTAGCTTTATTAATAAGTGTTAGTTTCTTTGCACGAATACTTAGGGATTATAATGAACGTTTAAAATTACAGTTAAAACTTCAGGAAGCTGAAAAAGAAACAGCCGAAAGAATTCGTGTTATCAGTGGAATTGCAGGTGAAATATCATCCGGTAATTATGAAATAAGGGTAAATGATACGCAGAGTGATGCTTTAGGAAGTGTAGCCGGTTCATTGAACAATATGGCGGTTGAGCTTGATAAATCATTCAGGACGCTTTCGGATAATGAATGGCTTCAATCAGGATTGGCAAAGCTTAATGATGTAATGATTGGTGAAAAAGAAATTGGCCAGCTTACATCCGATATTATAGAACACCTGGCGGCTTATACCAATAGTAATGCTGCCGTATTGTATGTTGTAGACGGACAGGATTTGGTTGCTACGGCAGGATATAGCTATGTTGCGGATAAAAGTCGTATCCGTATTAAGGTAGGAGATGGCCTTAGTGGTCAGGCTGTAGCTTCGCGTTCTATAAAAGAGCTTAAGTCTGTTTCTGCCGATGATATCAAGATCTCGTACGCGTTGGGTGAGACAAAACCTGCACATATAATCGCAGTGCCACTTATTGATGATAAGGTAACGGGAGTTGTCGAATTGGCATCGGTTAAAGAATTTTCAAAACGTAGCATTGCTTTCCTTAATGCTGCGGCTAATAATGTTGGTATAGCTATAACTGCATCACAGAACAGAAAACGTCTCCAGGAATTGCTTGAAGAAACAGAATCTCAATCTGAAGAGTTAAGAATGCAGCATAGCGAGATGGAGAACATTAATGCCGAATTGGAAGCACAAACCCAAAAGCTACAGGCTTCAGAAGAGGAGTTAAGAGTACAGCAGGAAGAATTACAGCAAACTAACGAGGAGCTGGCAGAACGTAGTGTACTTCTTGAAGAACGAAATGTTGAGATTCAGAAAAAATCGGAAGATCTTGAGTTGAGTACACGCTATAAATCAGAATTCCTGGCAAATATGTCGCACGAACTACGAACTCCGCTTAATTCAATATTATTATTAAGCAGGCTGCTTTCAGAGAACAACGATAAAAATATGAACGATGAGCAAATAGAGTTTGCCAAGGTTATACAAAGTTCAGGAAATGGCTTGCTGGGATTGATTGATGAAATTCTTGACCTTTCCAAAATTGAGGCCGGAAAGATGGAGCTTGAATTTATAGATATTGCTACTAAAGAAATTACCGATGCACTTAAGGCTTTGTTTAATGAAGTTGCTAAACAGAAAGGAATCGAGCTGAATATAATTGATGACGAGGCTCCTTTAGTATTAAAAACGGATAAGGTTAGATTAGAGCAAATTCTTAAAAACCTGCTTTCCAATGCAATTAAGTTCACAGCTAAAGGATCGGTAACTCTTGAAATTAAAAAATGTCCTAAAAATGATAAGCTGGTTTACTTTACCGTAAAAGATACAGGTATAGGTATACCTTATGAAAAACAACCGCTTATTTTTGAAGCTTTCCAACAGGCTGATGGCTCCACTAAGCGTAAATATGGCGGTACCGGATTAGGATTGTCTATCAGCAGGGAGCTTGCTAAACTTCTAAAAGGGGAAATTACGCTGAAAAGCGAACCTAATGAAGGAAGTGAATTTACTCTTGTTATACCAATTTCAGGATCGGTAAGACATCAAACTGAAATTGTATACAGGGATGAGCCTCAAAAACCTGTAGATGATAAAGAGTCGGCAGATAAAGAAGAAAAGAATAAATTCTTAAGCCTTTCAATTCCTGACGATGTTCCTGATGACAGGGATATTATTAATGGAGACGATAAGGTAATCCTAATCGTAGAAGACGATACTAATTTTGCTAAATCTTTACTTGATTTTACACGTAAACGTGGTTATAGGGGAATTGTATCGGTAAGAGGAGATGAGGCATTTAACCTCGCTGTAATGTACAGACCGGTAGGAGTATTGCTTGATATCCAACTACCTGTAAAAAGTGGATGGGAAGTGATGGAAGAACTTAAAGGTAACTGGCAGACGAAACATATTCCGGTACATATGATGTCTTCACACAAAATGAAACAGGAGAGTCTTTTAAAAGGTGCAGTTAACTTCCTTGATAAGCCGGTAGCTTATGAGCAGATGCCTGAAATATTTAAACGTATAGAACATATTGTTAATAAGGAATCGCAAAAAGTTCTTATCATTGAGGATAATCCTAAACATGCTAAGGCACTAGCTTATTTTCTTGAGACTTATGACATCAATTCCGAAATTAAAAGTGATGTTACCGATGGTGTTGATGCCTTAAAAAAACAACATATAGACTGTGTAATTCTTGATATGGGGATACCCGATCAGCAGGCTTATGAGATTCTTGAAGGGGTTAAGAAAAATGAAGGACTTGAGAGCCTTCCTGTTATTGTATTTACAGGAAAGAGCCTTTCTATGAAAGAAGAGCTTAAGATTAAGAAATATGCCGATTCGATTGTGGTTAAAACCGCTCATTCATATCAGCGTATGCTTGATGAAGTTTCTTTATTCCTGCATTTAGTTGAAGAAAACAAAACAACAGAGAAAAAAGACACATACAAAAAATTAAGTCTGCTTAATAATGTGCTTAATGATAAAACTGTTCTTGTTGTTGATGATGATGTTAGAAACATTTACTCGCTTACTAAGGCTTTGGAAGTATTGAAAATGAATGTTATTACAGCCATTGATGGAAAAGAAGCTCTGAAAGCTCTTGAGGAGCACCCCGAAGTAGATGTAGTGCTATTGGATATGATGATGCCTAATATGGATGGCTATGAAACAGCTACACGTATAAGAGAAAATAGTAAATATAAAACGCTTCCTGTAATAGCGGTTACGGCTAAAGCTATGACAGGTGACAGAGAAAAGTGTATTAACGCTGGCGCTTCTGACTACATAACCAAGCCGGTTGATGTCGATCAACTATTATCACTATTGAGGGTTTGGTTATATGATCAGCAATAGCTTATAAACGACTAAAGATGGAAAGAAAAAAGATTTTAATTGTTGACGACGATTCCCGTAATATATTTGCGTTAACAGCTACATTAAAGGCCAGGTCGTTTGATTGTTTGTCCTGTCTTAGTGCTGAAGAGGCTTTGGAAGTACTGAGGAGTAATGAAAAGATTGATGCTGTACTCTTAGATATGATGATGCCCGAAATGGATGGTTATGAGGCTATACCATTGATTAAGCAACTACCCGGTAGAAATAAAATGCCTGTTATTGCTGTGACAGCGCAGGCAATGGTAGGAGATAGGGAGAAATGTATTGAGGCTGGAGCAGATGCCTATATCTCAAAGCCTATTGACGTTGACAAATTATTAGAGATACTTAGAACTATTTAAAAGTTATGATAAATGACCGTGAACTTGAGGTATTGATAAATGAAGTATTTGAATACCACGGTTTTGATTTTAGCGGATACTCCCGGGCTTCTTTAAAAAGGCGCGTTGAGCGTTTATACCAGTTAGATGGTTTTAATAATCTGGGAGAGATGCTTACAAAAATCAGGCTCGAACCCACATATTTTAAGCGTATGATAGAAGAGATCACGGTAAATGTGACAGAAATGTTTCGTGATCCTTTATTTTATAAGGTATTAAGGGAGGAAATTATACCTGTGTTGGCTACAAAACCTTTTATAAGGCTTTGGCATGCCGGTTGCGCCTCAGGTGAGGAAGTCTATTCAATGGCAATATTGCTTCAGGAAGCCAATTTGTTGCAAAAATCACTTATTTACGCAACAGATATTAATCCTGTAGTGTTAGATACTGCCAAAAAAGGAATTTTCCCTTTACAGATGATGAAGCAATATTCTGAGAATTATAGAATTTCCGGAGGAAAAAAAGACTTTTCTGATTATTACACTGCCAATTATGGTTTTGCAAAATTCAGTAGTGATCTGTCTGCTAAAATGGTATTTTCAGAACACAATCTTGTGTCTGATGGTTCGTTTAACGAATTTGATATTATACTTTGCCGAAATGTGCTGATTTATTTTGACAAAGAGTTACAAGAGCGTGCATTTACTCTGTTTGATAATAGCCTTGCTAAATTAGGTTATCTCGCTCTTGGAACTAAGGAAACACTTAAGTTTTCATCTTTACAAAAAAGATTTAAGCAGGTTAACAAAGACAAAATATGGAAAAAAGCAGAGTAATAGAAGGTTGTAAGGTACTTATAATAGGTGGTTCTGCCGGAAGTCTAGAAGTTCTTATGGAATTACTGCCTAAGCTAACATTTGTTCCTGATTTTGCCATAGTTTTAGTTTTGCATCGTAAAAGTGCGGAAGACTCAACCCTTGAAGAGCTTATCTCGTACAAAACCGATATTCCTTTGATGGATGTTGAAGATAAGACTCCTTTACGCAGCGGTTTTATTTACATAGCACCTTCGGATTATCACTTACTTTTTGAAACTAATGATGTTTTATCCCTTGATACATCTGAAAAAATAAATTACAGCAGGCCAAGCATCGATGTGTCATTTGAGTCGGCTGCGGAGGTATATGGCCCTGCACTTGTGGGTATACTATTGTCTGGAGCAAATTCCGATGGTACAGAGGGATTACTTGCTATAAAAAGGGGAGGAGGAGCTATTGTTGTCCAGATGCCTGAAAGTGCTCAAATGCCTTTCATGCCAATGAATGCTATTGAAAATACCAGTCCACATTATGTTCTTGATGTAAAAGGAATACTTAATTTTATACTTCATATCAATTCATAAAAATGTCGGATATTAAATGCTATTGTAATTCAGGCTTGTTGTTTTCGGAATGCTGTCAGCCCTATATACTTGGAATAAAAAAAGCACCAACAGCCGAAGCTTTGATGCGTTCGCGTTATAGTGCTTATGCTGTACATGATGCAGATTATCTATGGCAGACTACCGCACCAAAAGAACGTAGATATCATAGCAAACCTGATATGTTGCAATGGGCTAAAAGCAATCAATGGATTAAGCTGGAGATATTAAAAGCCACAGATTTCACTGTAGAATTTAAAGCTTATTACCTGGATTATCGCCTCAAGGCACAGGTTCATCATGAAAAATCATTTTTCATATTGGAAAATGAAAATTGGTATTATGAAAAAGGAGTATATCCGGAATAAAAATAGAAATTGTCTTTCTTTCTAATTGTGAGAATTTTTCCTGTTACTTTAAATTTATTCTGGAAGTACAGTGATTACTAAAGAAATGGGTAATAAAACATTAAGAGTTTTTTATCTTAAAATACTGGTTTTGTCAGTAAAAAAAGGTTAATTTTGTGGTAGTTAGATTAAGTTCCCCCTTTATCGGTTTAACCATAAATTAATTAACTATGACCTTACCAATCAAACAAAGCTGTATTAATTCTAATACAGATAAAATGTATTCTATAAACCGAAATTTAGAAACTATAAATTGTATTTATTACAGATTCTTTATTTCCTCTGGTCAGTGTTTTTTTAATAAACTGTAGAGGAAATAGGAGCTTACAATTTATTAATTTCTTTTAATTTCCGGGTTAATGACATTTTATGAATTCTTGTCACATTTTACGCTTTTGTGTCTTGGCATGCCATGTATCGGTTTTTTGCTGGGTATGCTCAATTATAAATCCTTAGATATTACGCATAAGGGAGTAAGCTGGTACTTACTGGCTATGGTTTTGGTAGATATTATGAGTAGAATTTTAGGCACTACAGGTAATAACTTAATAGGCCTGTTATTCTACAGCCTATTGGAAATGACAATGTTTACCTTTTTTTATTTTAGGTATTTTTTAAAAGCAAAACATCCATGGGTCTTATTTTTATTTTCATCGGCATTTATATATATAGTCTATGAGATACTAATATTCGACAGGAATAACATGGCTGGTTATCAATCTTATGCTAAGGTGGTAGACGATTTTGTAATTATCATTCTGGCTCTAACTTACATTCATGAAAAAGTAAATGTTTTTGAGGCTAAATGGGATAATTTTAGACTGAATGCTGTATTGATAGCTTTTTTTTCGATCAATCTCGTTTTCTTTCTCCCTTTTAATTTTATCATAAACAGATCATCAGGATACCAGTTCTATTTTTGGTTTGGCATATCAATAACCATATTAATGTTCTATTCCTATTTAACATACTCAATATGGAAAAATGGCAGGACCCAAAAGTTATTGCCCTTTGGATCTCAATAACGATAGCGCTAATTGCAACAATAGTATTTCTGGTTGTAAGAATATTGTATGCAGGCTATAAAGGCATGACTGAAGCTAATTTGCGTGAAAGGGAACTAAAACTGGAACATCATAAAAAACTGATGGAAGCAGGGTTGCAGGCACAGGAAAAAGAACGTGCACGAATTGCGGCAGATCTTCATGATAGTCTAATAGGGAAAGTGGCTGTAATTAAGATGAAAAACCAATTGAATGCTTCGGATTCTGAAATAAATCTGCTTTTAGAGGAAGTGATGAATGAAGCCAGGAGGATATCTCACGATTTAACACCTCCTTTATTAGAATTTACGGGTATTTCTGAATTGATTGATGGTGTTTTTTTACCATGGAGTAAAAGATATTCTATCAATTTTATTAATGATAACAGACGTGATGATGATTTACAACCCGGATTCAAAATACAGATTTTACGTGTAGCGCAGGAGTTGCTTATGAATGTTATTAAGCATTCTAAAGCAGACGCAATAGATGTACAGCTACGCTTGACGCAAACAAGCTTTGCTTTGACGCTGAGTGATAATGGGAGAGGTTTTGGTGTAAATGAACAGAAAATGGGAATAGGGTTAAGGAATCTTGAACTTAGGATTGAATATCTCAAAGCAACCTATAAAATAAAATCTGTTAAAGGAAAAGGAACGATTGTAATAGTTTTTGGAATTTTTAAATAAAAAGTGAGTATGGTAAATATTGCTATAACGGATGACGATGCACTAATCGTGGGTCTTTTACAAGATTATCTCAAATCCATTGAAGAATTTGATGTAATTTTTGTAGCTCATAGTGGTGAAGAGTTATTGCAAAAAATGACCGACACAAATGTTTTACCAGATATAGTATTGCTTGATTTGAAGATGACGGGGATGGATGGAATAGAAGCTACACATTTGATAAAAGAGAATTATAAGGATGTTAAGGTAATTATTATTTCTTCTCATTATCAGAAGTTCTTTATGGGATTTATGCTTAAAAGCGGAGTATCTGCTTTTTTACCCAAAGGTATTTCACCATTAGAGCTTGTAAACATTATACGTACGGTACACAAGCAGGGCTATTTCTTTAAAGAAGATCAATTGGCTGTTTTAAGGGATCAAATACCAGCTAAGGTACCCAAACCCTTGTTACAGGAGGATGAATTGTTATCTGAAAGAGAATTGGAAGTACTGAAATTAATATGCCAACAGAAAACGGCTAAAGAGATAGGAGATATGCTGCATATCACTCAACGAACTACTGAAGGTCATAAGAATAATCTCTTTGCTAAAACAGGAGCAAAAAATATTGCCGGATTGGTTATTTACGCAATCCAGCAGAGTATTATTAAAGTTGATGAATTGCCCATAATATAAGGGAGTACGTATAATTACCTGTTTTAATGCAACAGGTAATTTCTACCTGTTGTATGCTATATATTATTATGATCTTTGACTGTTCTTTATATAAGAAATTAATTATTAAATATAACCAAAAACAAGCAGGTTAGCAGTCATTTTTAGCCCCCCCATAAATAGTACTGTTTCGCCCCCAAAGGTGATATATCGCCTGCTTGTTGAGATATTGGAATCTGATTAAGTTGTCGGATTAATTAAATGAGAGCAGCGTGGTAGTAAGTCGCTGCTCTTTTTTTATATACTTTGGTTAGGTATAAAAGCAAAGGGAGATGTCATAAAAATGACAGCTCCCTTTTGTTTAAGTATAAATTAATTAACTTTTGTAAGTTAGAATTTTTTGTCAATAACAACTCTTCTTGTGGTCTCAGAAGTATCTGATGTAATTCTGAATAGGTAAATACCTGATTCAACACCAGTAATATCTACACTTTGCAGTTCTGAGGTTATAAAGTTTTGTTTGATTAATCTTCCATTTAGATCATGGATAGTTAATTTCATATTTCTATGATTTTCAAAACCAGGAATTTTAATAAACACAGTTGTTGTTGCAGGGTTAGGATATAAATTAAGTTCTAGTTTAGTAAGATCATCTAATCCGGAAATTCCAGTTACCACTACAACAGCTTCTGCAGTACTACAATTAGTTAAATCTGTACTGTCGCATATACTATAAGTAATAGTATAAGTTCCGATAGTTGAGTTTGATGGTACTATTAGGTTTCCATCACCATCAATGGTAACACCAATTAATCCGTCATTGTCAACAACACTTATCGTAACATCAGAGTCATTTACAGGTTGATTGTTAAACAAGTCATTTGCTGTAACGTCTCCTGCAATGCCACCTTCAGTCTGCAAGATTTCGTTTGCACTAAAATCATCATTAATAGCCTCAAGAACATTGTTAACAGTTAATGATGCATTATTAGTATACGTTGTACAGCCAGCGCCTGCACTTAAAGCTACTCTGTAAGTGTAACCATTGAAGTTATAAGGAACATCTGTTACAGTAAGCGTAGCAGTTGTAGCACCTGAATAAGTTGGGGTTGTTCCTCCATCTACTACGTTATTCCAGTCGGTTCCATTAGTACTGTATTGCCATTGATAGCCACTTGCATTTTGAGCAGCAGTCATATATGTAATTGTGTTGCCTGCTATGGTCGTCACGTTTTGTGGCTGAGTGGTTACTATCGTTTGGTCCGGTTGGGTTATCGTAAAGTTTTGAGTAGATATACATCCACTACCATCATAAATTGTAAAAGTATAGTCTCCCGCAGCAAGATATAGTGGGTCCGGGGATCCACCATTTGCTGAATCTAATCCAAAAATGTAAGGAGGTGTACCACCAGTTACCGATGTAACATCAACTGTACCGTTACTTGCGCCATAGCAGGTTACATTGTTTATGGCAAGTGTAAAGGTTATAGCTGAAGGCTGTGTAACTGAAAGATTTCTTACCGCTGTACATCCATTTGCGTCAGTAATTGTTACACTATAATTTCCTGCACTAAGTCCACTAACTGTTGGTGTAGTGCCTAATGAGGCCGGTGTCCATTGGTATGTATAAGGTCCAACACCTCCGGATACAGTTAAAGAAATTGCTCCATCATTATTGCTTGAACAAGATACATTCGTTTGAGTTACTACAACGTCAATAGCTTCAGGAGATGTAATAGTTACTGTATGGACAACAGAACATCCAAGCGCATCAGAAACTGTACAGGTATAAGTACCTGCGGCAAGTCCATTTACCGTTGGGCCTCCTGCGCCATTAGACCATGCATACATATAGTTTGGTACTCCACCAGTAGCAGATACTGTAGCAGTACCAGTTGTAGCTCCATGACAAAGTACATCTGTTTTTACAGAAGTGACTACTATCGGTGTTTGTTCGTATATAGTGAATGTACGTGTTTTCACACATCCATTAGCGTCAGTAACAGTTACAGTATAGTTTCCTCCGGATAGTCCGGTTACTGAAGGTGTAGTAGCACCTGAAGGGGCCCAAGAATATGTATAAGGAGCTGTACCTCCCGTTGGAGTTACTGTAGCAACACCATTTGAAGTACCATTACAACTTATGTTAGTTGATGTTCCATTAAGTACAAGTAATGTTGGTTGTGTAATTGTAAAACTTTGTGAGCCTGTACAACCATTACCATCTGTTACTGTTACTGAATAGTTTCCTGGAGCTAATCCTGTAGCTGTAGCTGCAGTACCGCCAGATGGAGACCATAAATATGTATATGTTCCTGTTCCCCCTGTTACCGCAACAGTTGCAGTACCATTAGTACCTCCATTACAAGAAACATTAGTCTGTGTTGGAGTAATTGTTAGTGCAGACGAACCTGTAATGGTAAAATTACGAGTCATTGTACAACTGTTAGCATCTGTAACAGTTACTGTATAGTTACCTGCGGATAATCCGGTAGCAGTGGCAGTAGTTTGTACCGGTGTTGTATTCCATGAGTAGGTATAAGTTCCTGTACCTCCGCTTACAATAACTGTAGCAGAACCATTATTAGCACCAAAACAAGAAACGTTAGTTTGCGTTGTAGTAGCAGTAAGTGCTGTAGGTTGTGTTATGGTAAAGCTCTGCATTGATGTACATCCGTTAGCATCGGTTACTGTTGCAACATATGTTCCGGCAGGTTTACCGGTAATAGTTGCCGAACTACCACTTGCAGGAACCCATGAGTAGGTGTATGGCATTGTACCTCCTGTAGCAGTAACTGTAGCCGATCCGTTTGATCCTCCGTTACAACTTACGTTTGTTTGAGATGATGCTGATGCAACTAAAACTGTAGGCTGTGTAATGGTAAAAGTTTGAGTTGTCTGGCAAAGATTTGCATCTTTAACGGTTACGGTATAGGTCCCTGCGGTTAATCCCGAAGCCGTAGCTGACGTTCCACCTGTAGGTGCCCATACATAAGTATAAGTTCCTGTACCACCGGTTACCGCTACCGTAGCAGACCCCGTAGCCCCTCCATTACAAGCGATATTAGTTTGTGCAAGAGGAGTGGCAACTAAAATAGATGGCTGTGTAATAGTAAAGCTTTGTGTAGTTTGGCAGTTATTTGCATCTTTAACTGTTACAGTATAAGTTCCTGCTACAAGTCCAGAAGCTGTTGCTGCAGTACCACCAACTGGAGACCATTGATAAGTATAAGTTCCTGTACCACCAGTCACGGCTACTGTGACCGATCCATTTGAGCCACCATTACAACTTACGTTTGTTTGTGCTCCAATACCAGCCACTAGGGCTGCAGGCTGAGTTATGGTAAAAGTTTGAGTTTTCTGGCAAAGGTTAGCATCTGTAACGGTAACAGTATAAGTACCTGCTGCTAAACCTGTAGCTGTAGCCGCAGTACCGCCTGTCGGAGTCCATGAATAAGTATAACCTCCTGTTCCACCTGTTGCGTTTACAGTAGCCGATCCATTTGACCCTCCGTTACAACTTACGTTTGTTTGTGCTCCCGCACTTGCTACTAGAGCAGTAGGTTGTGTTATAGTAAAGTTCTTAATTATAGAGCAGCCATTAGATGCTGTGATAAGAACACTATATGTACCAGCAGCCAGGTTAGTTGCTGTATCTGCATTTCCTCCTGATGGAGACCATGTATATGTGTATGGTCCCGGAGCTCCTGAAGGTATTACTCCCGCTGAACCTGTATTAGTACCATTACATAGTATATTAGTTTGGAACGTTGATGCTACTAAAGTATTTGTAGTAATTATCATAAAGTTTTTAGTAACAGTACATCCATTTGCATCGGTAATAACACAACTATGAGATCCGGCTGCTAAGCCAGTTGCGCTCGAAGTTGTAGCTCCTGATGGAGACCAAAGATATGTATAACCGGGAGTACCTCCAAATGGTGTTACAGAAGCGTCACCACCTGCTGAACAGGTTGCATTAGTTTGAGATGTAGTGGCACCCAATGCTGTAGGCTGGTTAATCGTAAAGTTTTTAGTTATAGAACATCCGTTGGCATCAGTAATAACACAACTATAGTTACCTACGGTGAGTCCTGTTGCTGTAGCAGCCGTACCTCCGCTTGGTGACCATACATAGGTATATGATGGTGTACCTCCTGATGCAGTTACAGTTGCAGTTCCTGTAGCACCACCATTACATAATACATCAGTTTTAGATGTAGTGGCAGTAATAACTGTTGGTTGTGTTATAGTAAAGCTTTGTGTAGTTTGGCAGTTATTAGCATCTTTAACTGTTACAGTATAAGTTCCTGCAACAAGTCCAGAAGCTGTTGCTGCAGTACCACCAACTGGAGACCATTGATAAGTATAAGTTCCTGTACCACCAGTCACGGCTACTGTGACCGATCCATTTGAGCCACCATTACAACTTACGTTTGTTTGTGCTCCAATACCAGCCACTAGGGCTGCAGGCTGAGTTATGGTAAAAGTTTGAGTTTTCTGGCAAAGGTTAGCATCTGTAACGGTAACAGTATAAGTACCTGCTGCTAAACCTGTAGCTGTAGCCGCAGTACCGCCTGTCGGAGTCCATGAATAAGTATAACCTCCTGTTCCTCCTGTTGCGTTTACAGTAGCCGATCCATTAGATCCTCCGTTACAACTTACGTTTGTTTGTGCTCCCGCACTTGCTACTAGAGCAGTAGGTTGTGTTATAGTAAAGTTTTTAGTTATAGAGCAGCCATTAGATGCTGTAATAAGAACACTATATGTACCTGCAGCCAGGTTAGTTGCTGTATCTGCATTTCCTCCTGATGGAGACC
The DNA here is from genome assembly GCF_042684765.1 of Flavobacterium suzhouense. Classification (NCBI taxonomy): domain Bacteria; kingdom Pseudomonadati; phylum Bacteroidota; class Flavobacteriia; order Flavobacteriales; family Flavobacteriaceae; genus Flavobacterium; species Flavobacterium suzhouense. Next base: position 80,024 of record NZ_JBHUMD010000029.1, read on the forward strand.
ATATATATGTGTATGGTCCCGGAGCTCCTGAAGGTATTACTCCTGCAGAACCTGTATTAGTACCATTACATAATATATTAGTTTGGAACGTTGATGCTACTAAAGTATTTGTAGTACTAATCACAAAGTTTTTAGTAACAGTACATCCATTTGCATCGGTAATAACACAACTATGAGATCCGGCTGCTAAGCCAGTTGCACTCGAAGTTGTAGCTCCTGATGGAGACCAAAGATATGTATAACCGGGAGTACCTCCAAATGGTGTTACTGAAGCGTCACCACCTGCTGAACAGGTTGCATTAGTTTGAGATGTAGTGGCACCCAATGCTGTAGGCTGGTTAATCGTAAAGTTTTTAGTTATAGAACATCCGTTGGCATCAGTAATAACACAACTATAGTTACCTACGGTGAGTCCTGTTGCTGTAGCAGCCGTACCTCCGCTTGGTGACCATACATAGGTATATGATGGTGTACCTCCTGATGCAGTTACAGTTGCAGTTCCTGTAGCACCACCATTACATAATACATCAGTTTTAGATGTAGTGGCGGTAATAGCTGTAGGCTGTGTTATAGTGAAGCTTCTTGTTGCCTGGCAGTTATTAAAATCGGTCACTGTTACAGTATAAGTACCTGCTACAAGTCCTGATGCGGTTGCACCAGTACCACCTGTTGGTGCCCATGAATAAGTATATGGAAGAGTACCACCTGTTGGTGCTACAGTAGCGGATCCGTTAGAACCTCCATTGCACGAAACGTCAGTTTTATTCCCACCTGTAGCTGCATTAAGCGCTGCTGCCGGTTGGTCAATCGTAAACGATCTCGTAGCTTGACAGTTACTGGCATCTGTTACTGTTACAGTATATGTTCCAGCGGCAAGTCCTGTTGCTGTTGCAGTTGTCTGAACTGGTGTCGTATTCCATGAATATGTATAACCAGGTGTACCACCTGTCGGAGCTACAGTCGCAGTTCCGTTAGCGCCACCATTACAAGAAACATCGGTTTTTGATCCAATGGTACTAAGCGCTGTAGGCTGCGTAATTGTAAAAGATCTTGTAGCTTGACAGTTAGCGGCATCGGTTACAGTTACAGTATAATTGCCTGCTGTAAGCCCCATAGCTGTTGCTGTTGTTTGAACCGGTGTTGTATTCCATGAATAGGTATAACCAGGTGTACCACCGGTCGGAGCTACAGTCGCAGTTCCGTTAGCGCCACCATTACAAGAAACATCGCTTTTACCTCCACCTGTAGCAAGATTAAGCGATGTAGGTTGAGTGATTGTAACATTTACAGTTCCTGTACAGCTATTAGCGTCAGTAATAGTAACAGAATAATTTCCTGCTGCAAGGCCTGTTCTGTCTTCAGCAGTAAAGCCACCACCCCAGTTATAAGTATAAGGGCCTGTACCTCCTGTAGGTGTAAGGTTAATCGCTCCTGTAGTTCCGCCATTACATGCAACATTGGTTACAACGGTAGTTCCACTTACAGTTGAGGTCGGTTGAGTAACGGTAATCCCGCTTATCGTTCCTGTACATCCGTTGGCATCGGTAATTGTTACCGAATAGCTTCCCGCTGTAAGTGATGTCCTGTCTTCAGTAGTTGCACCACCTACCCAGTTATAAGTATAAGGTCCTGTACCTCCTGTAGGTGTAAGGTTAATCGTTCCATTGTTGCCACCAAAACAAGACACATTAGTTACTACAGTAGTTCCGCTTACTGCTGAAGACGGTTGAGTTATTGTTACGTTAATTACCTTTGTGCAGCTATTTGCATCGGTAATAGTTACCGAATAATTTCCTGCTGTAAGTCCTGTTCTGTCTTCAGTAGTAATTCCGCCACCCCAGTCATATGTATATGGTCCTGTTCCTCCTGTAGGAGTAAGGTTGATTGATCCGGTATTGCCACCAAAACATGCAATATTAGTTACAACTGTTGTCCCATTTAATGCCGGTGGTTGTGTTACTATTGGGTTTACTGTTCCTGTACAGCCATTAGCATCGGTAATAGTAACCGAATAAGCTCCTGCACTAAGTCCTGTTCTGTCTTCAGTAGTCACACCACCACCCCAGTTAAACGTATATGGTCCTGTTCCACCAGTAGGAGTAAGGTTAATTGCTCCTGTAGTACCTCCATTACACGCAACATTGGTTACAACGGTTGTACCACTTATGGTTGGTATTGTTAAGCCAGCACTGTTAGAGTTGTCTGAGCATGAGCCGTTTATCACTCTTGCTCTATATTGATAACCATTCATTCCAATAGTTGCTCCTGTTATTGTAAGAACAGAAGTTGTTGCCCCGGAATAAACACCACCATTACTAATATCAGTAAATCCTGCCCCTGTATTTACCTGCCACTGATACACTGTAGTATTAGATGCTGTAACAGTAAATGTTGTATTGGCTCCTGCACAAATTGATCTTGCCGGAGGATGTGCTGTAACATTAGGGAATGGTGTTATTGTACTGGTTACAGCGACATTTTTTTGTGTTGCTCCGGAAGATGTTAAGGTAACATTTCCAGTTGGATTGCCTGATGCAGATGAGCTTAACCTTACGTATATCGGGGTTGATGCTACTGTTCCACCGCTAGGTGTTAAAGTAACACTGGATCCAAAGCCGCTGACTGAAGATAATGAAACTTCATAACCGGTAGGTGCCGTAACAGTGATATTACCTGTTAGGGCAGCTCCCGATGCATTAAAACTTGCTGATGATGAAGATGCTCCTGAACATGAAGTGAAATTGCTAAGCGTACCGGATGTAGTTATGGTTGGGCCGGTTATTGTCTGCCATCTCATAGCATCCATACCAATATAATCTATTGTCCCGGTAGTGGTTACGGTAAACTCATTAATGTTTGTATTCGAGTTGTTAACACTGCCATTACCAAAATTTGTCATGTCTATTAGCCTGAAACCATTTGTCGAACCCACACCGGTTAAAAAACCGCTGGATGTTGTGGCAGTAAACTGACTCGCACCATTTAAAAAACCTTCAATAGTCAATGTTGATCCGCTTACATTAAAATTAGATCCGTCTGATCGTGTTAGATAGAGCCATAAACTTTTAAGAGTAAAAACTGCATTATTAGTAGTTTTAATCGAAAATTTTTTACCTCCTAAAGGAGTTACGGAGGAACTGTTGTCAATAAATATATCGTCTGGTGTACTTCCATTCCATCCATATCCTAAACCAAGATAGAAGGCCTGTATACTAAAAGTATAACCATTCATTCCTGTAATGGTAAAACTTTGGCCATTATCAGTAAAAGTTGTGGCACCGTCGACCGTTTCATCTTCAAAAGTCTCCGTTGTCTGTGCCATAAGGCTCGCAGTAGAGAAGAGAAGAAATAAAATTAGTAAGTAATATTTTTTCATTTGTAAGGGGTTAAGTTAATCGTTGTATATTGCGCAGAAATTTACTTAAAATTTAAAATATATGAATAGTTATATTCAAAAATGTGAATTTATTGTTAGTTCTATACTTGAAGCCCAAACACCCGAAGATTATATATCGTCAGCAGAGAGGCTATCAGATTTTTATGCTCAACTGGTAACTTCGAATGAGTATCTTACTCAGGATAATGAAGTAGCAGTTAAAGGCGGCGTTGCTTTATCAGGCCTTCATGCCGCAGCCTGCGTTGATGATTTTTTTCGAACTGTCGCTTTCATCAAAGGGGTTCATAAAGCTATAAATAAGCTTAGCGATGATTTCCCAACAAAAACTATTAATATACTATATGCAGGTACAGGGCCTTACGCCACTCTTATTCTGCCATTGCTGCCATTGTTTGATACAAATAGATTGTCCGTAATATTTCTGGACATCAATGCAGCTTCTATTGAATCAGTTCGTAATCTCACAGATATTTTAGGACTGAACGGCTATAGCCTGGATTATGCAATTGCCGATGCTACAACCTATGTTATACCAGAGCATTTTCCTGTAGATCTTGTTGTATCAGAGACCATGCATTATGGCCTTACTTTAGAACCACAGGTAGCTATAGTTAAAAACCTGTCTCCACAAATGCCGACTCATGCAATACTAATCCCGCAGGAAATACATATCGATTTTGGCTATTCGTTCTTTGCCTATGAGCCTTTTGTTAGCAAATTTGCGGATATACCAAAGGGCTACAATAAATTGCAGCCCTATGAATACCGTAAGATTATTGACAGATTATTTACAATAAATAAAGAACTGTTTGTTAATCAGGTTAATAATGATTCTAAAATTGTTAGTTCCTTTTATCCTTTACCGGCAGAATTCAGTAATCATCCTGACGTTTGTATTTATACCGGAGTAACAATCCTTGATGATATTAAATTAACAACAGCTGAATCATTGATTACTAATCCATACTGTATTGTGTCTTTGTTAAATCTGGCCGGCAATTCACATATTCAGCTTGTTTATGACTTTAGTGATATGCCGAAATGGTTATATAACCTTCAGGAGCAGTAATTAGTTACGCGAAGGAAAAATACCTTCAAGACAAATAATATAGTTCATAGCAAGATATGGCTGCATTATACTAAAAGGCTGATTTCCTCCTGTGGGTCCTACCGTTACAGAATTAGCAATATTAACATTTGGTGTTGCAGTTGTATATCCTAAACTGGCCACAAAGTCTCTTCCCTGAGTAGTTCCTGGTATTCCAAGTACAGTACCTGCTGTAGGTGTACCTGTATTTGAGTTTGTATTACTCACAAAAATTTGACCAGTATGGTTGTGAGATGGTATTTGTGATGTATTAAGAGTTACTGTAGGAGTTCCGGCTACTTGTCCGGGTACATAAGTTGTGCCTAATCTGCTTGTACCTGCGCCAATAGCTGTATTACCCTGTAAATTTGGCAAAGCAAAAGTACTTTGGCCATCACCGCCATAAGTTGTTCCTAAAATTGAGAATAAAGCTGTGTTTTGAGATATTGATAAAAGTTGTCCATTGCATAGAGCCCATCCTCTTGGAGCAAAGTTTCCTGCGAATAATTTTACGATTCCAATAAATTCTTCCATAATTCTTTGGTCTTTTATAAGTTAATAATTTTGGTTTAATTGTTTGTGGCTAAATTAGATAATGTGTTAAAGCTAAAACCGAGTAGATTTACCTGTTTTTTAATCAGAAAAAAGATGTTTTTTTGTACTATATCGATTATACGTAGGTTTTATAATTCAAAAAATAAAGAATCTTGCAAATAATTACTTAATAATTATTTTATCTTTGATAATCTAAGATTATTACTAAAAGCATTAATTTGCTGTTGAAATAAACAAAACCGAAGTTAGTTTTACACTATTGAAAACCAATTAAATAAATTATAATATGGCACAAACAAAATCAGACACAATTTCATTAGAAGATGCAATCCGTTATGCTAAAACATGGAGAGGAGTAGAAGGTACTTATAATGCGCATAAAGAACTTCACGCATTTTTAATCCCTGCTGATGATTTTTCGGGTATTCTTGCACAAGGTCCAATAGAATTTGTTAGAGGTTATTTAGGAGTTGACGATAATGGAGTTGAAAAGCTTATGTTCGTTGGTACTAAGTATGATGCAACTACAGATACTTATATAGATTTGTTACCAGGAACACCTGAAAATTATAGCATCTTTGATATGACAAGACCTTGTCCTAACGCTTGCGATAATAATAGTGTATTGAATAACGGGTAATAAATGTATTTATTAAAATTGTTATCATATGTAGGACATTGTATCCTGCTAATAAATACAATTGTTTATTCTATAGGCTTTTCCCAAAAAGGAAAAGCCTATAAAGCTTTTGTTGTATACCTTTTTTGTGTTTTTGTTATGCAAACTGTCACAGAGGTTTATGCAGCACAAAATTTGAATAATCATTTTATAGCCACATACTATTTATTTTTGCCACTTATATTATTGAGTTTATTTTTTTTCAGGCTTTTTTCAGATGTAAATTCCTGGAAGAGGTATATAGTTTTATATGCCAGTCCGATAGCTGTTGTAGGGTTTATTATTCAATACTGTTTTTTACCGGATCTATATTATGAGTTTAATTCTATAGGTTTGTTGGTTGCCACCTGCTTATTGGTGGTATATGCTGTAATGTATCTTTTTGAGCTTATTTCGAAACAACTCGAATTTCATTATGTAGTTATCGGTATATTCATTTATTCTATTAGTAGTTTACTGATATTTGTTTCGGCAGCTTCAGTGGTGTCGTTCAACCAAGAAATGAGTAACTTTATCTGGAATATAAATGCTTTATTATTTATTGTCTATCAATTGTTAATTTTGTGGGAATGGAAACAGACTTATTATCTAAGGCCAACCAGACGGGATTGATAATTATTACCGGTATCTTCCTAATGTTCTTTATGGGGACGATATTGTTGCTTTTTTTTCACTATTCAAAAAAGAAAATATTTCAAAAGGAACTTGAAAAGAAAGAACTCGAAAATGAATATCAAAAAGATCTTATTCTCGCTACCCTTGAAGTTCAGGAAACTGAACGCAAACGTATTGCCCAGGATTTGCATGATGACATAAGTTCTAAACTTAATATAGTTTCATTAAATAGCCATATGCTAACTACACCTGATCTTACCCATCAGGAAATTACGGAAATTACAGGTAATATTATAAATATGATAGGCAAGACTCTAAATAACTCCCGGAGGCTTGCACATGATCTTTTACCTCCTGTATTAGATAAGTTTGGACTTGATGCGGGTATCGAAGAGCTTTGTTTCGAGATTAACAGTACAAAATCTATTGAAGTTCAGTATGATAACAGGGTTAAGTTTAATGAAGAAGATAAAAATAAGCACCTTCACGTTTTTAGGATAATACAGGAATTAACCAACAACTCTATAAAACATGGTAATGCGTCATTAATATCATTAAAATTTGAAAGTGTGGAAAGTAAAACCGTTTGCACTTATTCTGATAATGGGAAAGGTTTTGACAGTAAGGCTGTAAGAAATAAAAAGACAGGCCTTGGAATGAAAAATATCGAAAGCCGTATAATTTTTCTTGGAGGGTCTATAAAAGTAAATTCGGCTGTTAACAAGGGAATTAACGTGGTATTTAATTTTTAGATTATGGAAAATATCAAAATTGCATTAGCAGATGACGAAGTCTTATTCAGAAAAGGAATTTCTTTTTTGTTGCAACGCAAAAAGAATATAGATATAATATTTGAAGCTTCAAACGGTGAAGAACTTGTTTCTTTTTTACGTGAGAATGCTGGAAATGGTACAAATCCTGACATAATAATAATTGATCTTAAAATGCCTGTCCTGAATGGGGTAGAGGCGACAAGGATAATACATGATGAGTTTCCTGATATTAAGATCATTGCACTTACCAGTTATAACACCCGTTCGTTTGTTGCTAATATGATAGAAGTTGGGGCAGCTTCATACCTGGTTAAAAATACCACGCCACAGGAATTAATGACTACCATTACTGAAGTATATGATAATGGTTTTTATTATAATGATGATGTACTTCAGGTAATCCATGAATATCTAATATCTCCAAAGAAAAAAACGAAGAGCAGGTATCTGGATGAGCAGCTTACTAACCGTGAAATAGAAGTGCTAAAACTTATTTGTAAGCAACATAGTGGTGCTGAAATAGCCGAGAAACTATTTTTAAGTGTGAGAACTGTTGAAGGTCACAGAAATAATTTACTACGCAAAACCGAATGTAAAAATATGATAGGACTCATTATTTATGCTATAAATAATGAATATGTTACACTAGAAAGCCTGTTGGACTAACATTTACCAGGGATAAGATTTTCTTTCTTAAAAAAAGAATCGCCAGAAGAATTTTCTCCTGACGATTCTGACCCAAATAAACTAACTCAACTTATTTTTTATTAAGCTTACGTAAATAGTTACGAGCTTTAATTCCACTTTCTTTAAGATCAGTTTCTTTCCACTTTCCATTAGAAGATGCTGAAGGTTTTAAGACACTGCATGTTTCATCTTTGTCGGAAACTGACCAGGTAACCCAGCTAATTCCCCTGGCTTCCATCCAGTCTATCCATTTTTGCCATTCTTCAGTATTTAAAGGACCATCTCCTGTTGCTTCCATACCGGCACATTCAGAGACGAAAACTGGCAGACCTTTCTTTATGGCTTCATCAGTTCTGTCACGTAATTCCTGTTTGTGTGTTGCAGCATAAAAATGAACTGTATACATTAAATTGTCATATCCTTTTATTGGGTCGGCAGCGGGTAAATTAATATCCTGATCCCAGTGAGGGCATCCGACAAGGATAATATTGTCCGGATCATTTTTCCTGATAACTTTTATAACAGCTTCGCTATATGCTTTTACTTCAGGCCACGTTTCGTCATCAGGTTCATTAAATACTTCATAAATAACATTTGGAAACTTTCCATACTCTTTAGATATTTCATCAAAGAATTTCTTAGCTTCTTCCAGATTGATGTTGTGACTATGCCAATCTACTATTACATAGATATCTTCTTTTATAGCTCCATCAATAACAGCTTTTATTTTTGCCTTTGAGTCTTCAGGATTTTCTTTATAAGTAAGTCCTTTAGATCCTGTTTCAATTCCCATCGCGGCCCTAACAATTGTAACATTCCAATCGTCTTTAAGCCACTTAACACTATTAGCATTATAAAAGCGCGGCCAAAAGCTGTGCCAGCCGTAACTCATACCTCTTAGGGTAATCTGCTTTCCATTTTTATCAGTAATCTGAGTTCCTTTTACACTTAGTTGACCGTGTTGTTTTACAGTTTGTGCAAAACATCCAAGGCTGATAAAAAGTACCGCAATTGTTGTTTTAATAATTTTTTTCATGCTTATTTCTTTTGGTAAGGCGAAGCGTAAGAATATCGTGTGCAGGTATATCTGCTTTTAGAGCCTTTTTAGTACTAGTTCCTTTATCTTTTTTATCCCAAAGGTTTTTAAAGGTGTATGTAGTAGAACTGAAAGCAGCGTCAAGTTTATTGATCTCATCATATACCTTTTGAGATGCCCAGTTGTAATCAATTTTTTTTGCGGTAGTGCTTCTGTTTAAAAAGGCAATTGCCCAGTCGCCATTAACAAGAGGTTTAGCCCATACTTCCAAACCATCTTCTTCAGATACTTTAAAACCCTGTATCCCCAATTTGTCCTGGTTTAAAGCAATAACTTCTTTGTTTGTTAATACTTCACGTGTCTCAGCAGACATATTTCTAAGGTCATTTCCTGCAATAAGAGGTGCCGCAATCATTGCCCACATTGTAAAATGCGCTCTGTCTTCACCAGGAGATAGCGCTCCGTTTCCTACTTCAAGCATGTCGGGGTCGTTCCAGTGTCCCGGGCCGGCATACTGACGTAATCCTTTTTGCATATCCAGAATTTGCATTACACCAAAAGCTTTCCATGTGCCATGATCCTTAATACAGTCGAAACAGTTATAAATATCTCCAGTTGTTCTCCATAAATGACCTACATTTTGTCCCCATTCCCATGGTTTATCAGTACCCCATTCACATATGCTTAAAACAATTGGACGTCCGGCTCTTTTAAGAGCAGCAGTAATTGTTTTATAAGCGCCTTCAGCTTTAAGACCTTCTGTATTACACCAATCATATTTAATATAATCGATACCCCATTGGGCATAGGTTAAGGCATCCTGAAATTCATATCCACGGCTTCCGGGTCTGCCTCCGCAGGTTTGAGATCCTGCATCAGAGTAGATTCCAAGTTTTAGTCCTTTACTGTGTACATAGTCAGCAAGCGCTTTCATTCCTGAGGGAAATCGGGTAGGGTCAGGGTGGATAAAACCTTTCTCGTCCCGATCGCCATGCCAGCAGTCGTCAATGTTTATATATGTATAACCGGCATCTTTCATACCGGTTGAAACCATAGCATCTGCCATTTCTTTGATCATATTTTCGTCGACATTACAGGCGAATTTGTTCCAGCTGTTCCAGCCCATAGGTGGTGTCATGGCCAGCCCCTGATATTTTGTATAGTCCTGAACGTAGTTGTTTCCTTGTGCAAGAGCAGCACCTGCCCAAGCAACGCATAATAGTGAATAGAATAATTTTTTCATGGAAATTTGATGGTAATGTTTATTGGTTTCTGTTCTTTATTAAAAAGCATTCCCCGAATTGACTCCGGGGAATGCTACAAAAAACAATTTATAAAATATTACTGGTCATTTTTAAAATAACCTATGTTGTCAAAATAATAGTTATGTTTTGAACCTGTGAATTCCTGGAAAGAAATGTTTTGAAGTGCTTGTGGCTGTCCTCCTAATTCTGCCCAAGTAAAGCGGTATTCTGTCCACTCGGTACTTGTGTTGAATGCGTGAGTGGCATCACCCCAAAACTGACCATTGAAAATGAACACAAGTTTACCGGCATCATCCGAACGAACAGCAATTCTAATACCGTCATATTGAGAAATGTTTTCATCCCAAGCCCAGTTACCCTGAATGTTATCCCATCCGTTGATCTCTTTTTTGATGAAGGTTGTCCCCTGGTAAGCATTAGCAAGGTCAGTTACATATACATGGTTATTCCAGTCTTCAATTGTCCAAGGAGAATAGAAAGCATCATCATAAATAGCAGTGCCTATAGCTGTATTCCATTCATTTTTACCTGAAATGGTTTTAACCTGAACATATTTTTGCTGAGAACCCGGAGGTAATATAGCAACGATTTGTGTTAATGAATTGGATACAATTTCTGCCTGAACTCCGCCAACAGTTACAATTGGGTCAAGAAAATAGTTACCATAAATAGTGATTTGCTCGCCATCTGCAGCATTTACCGGCTGAAAGCTTTTAACCTCTGGAGCAGGTGGAGCTACTATGAAATGATAAATTGCGGTTCCTTTAGGGGTTACAACTTTTAATTCATCACTGGCATTTTCATACGGCGTATGTTCGTCGATAGTAACAATGATCACCTCATCTGTAACTAGTGTTGAATTGAAATAAGTATCTGTTTCATTGAAGTAAATTTTCTGAGTATCAGTAAATCCTTTACCTCTGATGATATACATATTTTTGGCGTAACCCTGATCAACTAACGAATCGTTATAAGCATAACTTACACTCTCGATAGTTGGAGCTCCTGATTTTGCATCATCATCACTGCATGATGTAAGGCTTATAAATACTGCAACTATAGCAAGTATATATAGCGTAAAATTATTTTTTAAATTTTTCATAATTCTTTAATTAATTAAATTCATAAGGTACAGGAGGTTCTATTAATAGTGGATTTTTAGCCACATCATTATCAGGGTAAGGCAGGTAGAAATCGCTTTCAGAAGGAGTATAGAACTCTGCAGTCCACATGTTGCCTCTGTTTTGTGCTCCCATAATTGCAATAGCTTGTGCTCTTGGCATTCTTCCAAGGTCAAACCAATAATCACCCTCAAAACATAACTCTTTTCTTCTCTCAAGGAAGATATCGTCCTGAGTAATGCTTGTAACGCTCTCTAATCCGGCTCTGTTTCTTACAGCATTGAACGACTCAAGTGCTGCTGCATCAGAAGTACTTCCACCACCTGCAAGAACTGCCTCGGCATGGATTAGTAAAAGGTCTGCATAACGCATAATATATGTACAGTTTTGCATCATAGCCCATCCGTCTATGCTTCCTGTCTGGTCACCATTTTCAATACCGATACAGTACTTTTTGATAGCAACCCCAGAACCTTGTCCACCGATATCTTCAGCTGAAGGTACTGTGAATCCCATTTGCTCTGTTTTTCCTCCATTAACCAGTACTTTCATCGTAGGATAAGTATCTCCCGGGAACATTATGGTTTCATGTCTTCTTTTATCAAGAGGGTCATAAAGGTTAATAACATCCTGAGAAGGAGCAAATACACCACCGTAACTTGTATTTGAAGTAGTAAGTGCAGATGTACTGATACCAAACTGTGTATTACAGTTATTACCTGAACCATAATTACCATCATTTACCCACTGTAATGAGAAGATAGATTCTTCATTATTATTATTCGGGTAAGTAAACAGGTCACCAAAAGTTTTTCCGGGAAGTGAAGTACCTCCCAATAGTTTAAACTCACCGCTATTAATAACTTCTTCTGCCATTTGTTTAGCACCGGCATAGTTTTTCATATATAGGTAAGCTTTAGCAAGCATGGCTTTTGCAGAACCTTTAGAAACCCTTTTGTTTGTTACATAAGCATTGGTTCTTGTTTTGTCGTATAGCCTGTCTATAGCCTCTTTATAATCTTTTTCAATCAACGTGTAAACATCTTCAATTCTGTTTGTTGGGAATTCAGGTTGATTTACATAATCAAGACTATTTTCAATAATTGGCACAGGTCCCCATAATCTTACAAGGTAAAAGTATGCTGTAGCCCTCATAAAGTAAGCTTCCCCAAGAGTGTTTTGTACGACTGCAGGGTTTACACTGGGGTCAACACGCTCTTCAAGGAAATTAATAAGCGCATTTGCCTGTTGTATGTTTGACCATAAAGATCTCCATCCCTGAACCAGTTCCGGGTCACTTCCGTTTATTGCAAATGTACGCATTGCGTTTACATCCGATGAGTTTGTATACATATTACCTGAACCTACCTCAGAAACAGCATAAAAGAATTTATTATTAAACTGGAACCATGTTCTGGCATACATACCATTAGTCGCAGATTCCACTTGAGCATCTGTTTTATAATAGCTGTCAAGTGTAATCTGATCTTCAGGTGGCCTGTTAGCAAACTCTTCCGAGCAGGAAGCAACACCAAGGCTAAATACTGCTATCAGGCCTAATATTTTATATCCGTTAAGAAATCTTCTTTTCATTGTTACAGTTTTTAAAATTCTACATTAATACCTACAGAAATTGTTCTTGGGCTAGGGTATCTTCCGTTATCTATACCTGTTAGTAGTACATTTTGGTTAAACGACCCAACTTCAGGATCATAGCCATCATATTTAGTAAAGGTAACAAGGTTTTGTACAGAACCGTATAGTCTTACTCTGCTAATTTTCGATTGGTTTAGCATGTCAGACGGTAAAGAATAACCTAGAGTAAGGTTTTGAATTCTCATATAAGATCCGTCTTCTATGTAACGTGTAGAAATATTTAAGTTAGGGTTACTTGTACTGGCAATTGGTCTTGGTACGTCAGTATTGGTATTGTCAGGAGTCCAATAGTTTTGGGTTCCCTGTAAACCATTTTGATATAACTGTGCATTAGCCATTCCTGTTCTTTTAGTAAGGTTTAGGATATCATTCCCATAAGATCCTTGCAGGAATACAGACATATCCCAGTTTTTGTACTTAAAGTTATTTGTGAAACCAAAAGTAAATTTAGGGTGAGGATTACCAATAGCAGTTCTATCTTTAGTGTCTACGACACCGTCACCGTTTACGTCTTTATATTTAACATCTCCAAGTTGCGCTGCACCAGCATCTGTAGAACCGTTAACAGCTCCGAACTGGTTTGGAGAGTTTGTAAGTTGTTCTGTTGTCTGGAAAAGCCCTTCAGCTACATAACCATAGAACATACCGATTGGTGCACCGACCTGAGTATTTGTTACTACATAAGGCTGATAACCGTTAAGGTTTATCTCCTGTGTTAAAGGTAATGAGTTTACAATATCTGTTAACTTGTTTTTGTAGTGTGAAAAAACAAGAGTAGAGTTATATTGGAAATCTCCTGAGCCTTTAGTGTTATATCCTAAAGTAATATCATAACCTTGATTTTGCATTTCTCCAAGGTTAGAGTAAGGAGCACTAATACCTCCATATTGTGAACCTCCACCTGTTAATATGTCAGAAAGCGGCATCTGGAACAGGAAGCCATCAGATACTTTTTTGTACCAGTCAAAGCTAGCACTTAGTCTTGATCCAAACAAAGTGAAATCAATACCTAAGTTAGTTTGTTTCATTGATTCCCATGTTGTATTAGGATTTGGCATGTTTGAAAGAAGAAAGCCTGTTCCAATACCGGAGTTTTGTGGATTTAGATTAGCTGAATATGTTCCACCAGGTATTTGCTGGTTTCCGGTTTCACCGTAACCTGCTCTGAACTTGATATTGTCTACATATTTACGAGTGTTTTCCATAAAACTTTCATTAGAAAGTTTCCATCCAACAGCTACCGCAGGAAAATAAGCCCATTGTGCCTCAGCGATAGGGTCAAATTTTGAAGATTGATCAGCCCTGTATGATGCTGAAACACTATATCTGTTATCAAAATCATATAGTATACGTCCAAAAATAGAGTATAATGAAGCGCTACCCTGATATCCCGTAGTAACAGTTTGTTCAGGATCAGCAAGGTTGATAGTGTGGGGATCGTTAACTAAGAATCCTGTAGCATATATTGAAGTACCTTCCCAGTGTGTATCATTCGACTCCAGACCTCCCATTACTGTTACATGATGTTTACCAAATATATTATCATATGTTAAAAGGTTCTTTAAGTTGGTAGAGTACCAGTTCTGATCCCTTTGATAAAGGTCAGCAGTTATGTTTGTCTGTACTCCCCAGTAGTAAGTAGGAAGGAAATCTTTCTGGTTAGAGAATTCCGTATTTGCACCAAGCTCAAGTCTGTATTTTAAGCCTTTAGCAAGGTTAGCTTCTGCGTATAAATTCCCTAAGAAGTTTTTTCTAACCAGTTTATTGTCTCTAACAAGAGCCTCAGCTACAGGGTTAAAATAAGTAGAGTTTTGATCGTTGCTTTGGGGACCTGCAAAACTTCCGTCAGGATTTCTTACAGGTATGTCCGGAGCCTGAAGAAGCGTGTTGCTAATGATTCCGCTGTAACTTTGGTTTACAGTTAGTTTTTCATTAGTAATTCCCATATTAACATTAGTTCCTACTTTTAACCAGCTCTTAACCTGAGAATCAACATTTACACGGAAATTGTATCTTTTGTACCCAGAACCTAATAGAGTACCTTCCTGGTTAAGGAAACCTCCTGAAAGATAATATGATGTTCCGTCTTTAGCTCCTGAAAATGAAAGCTGATGGCTTGCTGATTGTGCAGTCTGGAAAACTTCATCTTGCCAGTCTGTACCTTCTCCAAGTAGTTCAGGGTGCATAAATTCCGGACGGAATTGTGAAATATCGTTTCCATACGCAAGGTATAGGTCTTTTTGCCATTGAGCATACTCGCGAAGGTTAAGTACATCCAGTTTTTTGTAAACTGACTGAATAGAAGTATAACCTTCATAAGTAAGTTTTCCATCACCTTTTTTACCTGATTTAGTAGTAATGATAATAACACCATTAGCACCTCTCGAACCATAAATAGCAGTTGCAGAGGCGTCTTTAAGGATATCGATAGACTGGATATCGTTAGGGTTAATCATAGAAAGCGGGCTTACAGCGTTATTACCGGCACCACCGCTCGACGAAAAATCATTACCTGAAATAGGTCTTCCGCTCATTGATTTACCTGTTGCATCACCCGAAACTGGTACGCCATCAATTATATATAATGGTTCGTTAGTTCCTGAAATTGAGGTAGTACCGCGAACTCTTATTGAAGCCGCACTTCCCGGTTGACCTGAGTTGTTGGTTACTGATACCCCCGCAGCTTTACCCTGAAGCATCTGATCTACAGTAGTTTGTTTTAGGTTTTCGATATCTTTTGCACGTACAGATGAAACAGCACTGTTGATATCGTCTTTTTTCTGTGTACCGTATCCTATAACTACTACTTCCTCAAGAACTTTTGCGTCTTCTTTTAGTGTTACATTAATTTGTTTTTTTCCTTTTACGGCTACTTCCTGAGCTGCATACCCAATGAAGCTGTAAACAAGTGTACCGTCTGCAGGAACATCGATAGAGTATTCTCCATCAAGATTTGTAGCTACGCTGGTTGTACCTCCTTTTACCGATACGTTTGCCCCCGGAATAGTCATTCCGGTAGGGTCTTTTACAACACCGCTAACGATGTTTTGAGCCTGCAAGGAGCCCAGGGTACAAAATAGTAACATCATAAGGGACAGCGCTTTGCCCTTGGTGTACCATTTTGTTAGATAATGTAAAGTGTTACCCATAATTTGTTTGTGTTAGGTTAGTTACTGACTTTCTAATAAATAAACAGTTTAATTTCGCTTTCAGCAATTTAAGGGTTCATTTATTGACAAAAACAAATTTATGGGAGTTGTTAAGCGTTTGTTAATATTATTTTATCATTTAGTGATAATATTTTCTCTAACGTTTGCGTAAAATAGGTTTGATAATATATTTGTAAAAAAAATATTAATATTAATTAATTGACTGTCAATATTTTGATTGTTTTTATGCCTTTGCTTTGTTAAGCTGTAATAGTTGTATTTTTTAATCAAAAGAGGCTTACAAAAAGCGTTTCATGCCATAAAATTCTTCGCGGTACTGGCTTGGAGTAGTATTTTTTATGCTCTTAAAAATACGGTTAAAGTTAGCTATATTATTAAATCCTGATTTGAAAGCGATTTCGGAAATACTTAAATCTTTTTCAACAAGCCATCTTGCTGCATACCCCACACGGATGTCATTTAAATAATTGACAAAGGTCTTATTAGTACGTTTTTTTATAAAACGGTTAAAAGATACCGGGCTCATGCTTGCGATGTCGGATACATCATCGAGTGTAATTTTATTAGAGAAGTTCTTTTGGATGTATTCATAAACCAGTTTCATCTTGTCATCATCTTCAAAAGTATCATAATCTACTGTAAAAGTTGATAACAAACGCTGATTACGCGAATTAGCCATATCATGCAATATGGATATTATCTCAAGAAAATAATCCATTCCGTCTAGTTTGGATATCTTAACGATTCTGTCGGCAAGCTCCATGCCGGTTTTTTTTGAAAACAGGATGCCGTGGTTAGAACGGTTAAACATATCTTTTATGGGCATCATTATTCGACGATCTAATAACGATTCACTAAAAAGATCATTATGGAATTGTATCGTGATTTCGTGAATACCTTTGTTTTTACATTTGTTCAATTCCCATCCGTGATACAGGTTTGGGCCAACAAGTACAAGTTCTACGTCGTCAATCTCTTCAATGTGGTCGCCAACTATCCTTTTGACACCTTTTCCGTTAAGGATAAAATTAATTTCATACTCGGGGTGATAGTGTATCGGGAAGTCAAAAGTATCCTTTAACCTGTCAAAAACAAGAAAGCTATCTCCTTTGGTAAGAGGAGGAATTTCCCTGTGAAATTTTTGGTTGTCCATTTCGTAGTTTTTATTTGCAATTATATGATATAATATTGATAAAATAATATTAACTTAAATTTATGACTAAAATTATCTTTGGCATTATCAAAAAACCGACTTTAAAATTGCTTTCTTATAAATATTTGATAAAATTATTTGTGAATTTATCAATCTTAGCAATTCATTTTTAAGTAGATATACATAGATGAAAAACAAAATCATTATAATGCTTGCAGTTTCACTTACAATTTCATGTAAGAGTGTTTCTCAAACTGCAGGTACCCCAATTGACAAAAAAGCTACTAAAGAGACGGTTGCTTTATACAAGAATCTTTTTAGGCTGAAAGAAAAAGGTTATATGTTCGGGCATCAGGATGCACTTGCTTATGGTGTTGAGTGGAAATATGAGGAGGGAAGAAGTGATATTAAAGATGTTACCGGAGATTATCCTGCTGTTTATGGCTGGGACCTGGGAAGGATAGAAAACCAATCGGATAAAGATCTTGATGGTGTTCCTTTCGATAAAATGCGTGAGTTTATCAAACAAGTTTATGACAGGGGAGGTGTTAACACTTTCAGCTGGCACGTAAATAATCCGTTAAGTGGTAAAGATGCATGGGATAATCCGGAGGGTACTGTTGCTTCTGTATTGCCGGGAGGTTCACAGCATGAAAAGTTTAAAGGCTGGATGGATAATGCAGCAGAGTTTTTACTCACTTTAAAAGGTAGTGACGGAAAACCGGTGCCTATTTTATTCAGACCATACCATGAATTTACCGGAGACTGGTTCTGGTGGTGTAAAAATACTACCAGTGCAGAGCAATTTAAAGCTTTGTGGAAATTCACAGTTCAATATTTTGAGTCTAAAGGGCTTCATAACCTGATATATGTTTATAATACTTCGGATGCTAATGTTCAGACGGAAGCTGATTTTATGGAGTATTATCCCGGTGATGAATGGGTTGATGTTGTGAGCTTTGATATTTATCAGGGTGGTGATGGAGAAAAACAGGACAAATTTGTTGCTGATACCAAAAGGCTGGTAACCATTATAGATAAGGTTGCTAAAGAACATAATAAGTTGTCTGCTATTGCAGAGACCGGTTATGAGGCAATTCCATATTCAAAATGGTGGACAGAAACGTTAACCAATGCCATTGGTGACAAAAAAATATCATATGTGCTTTTATGGAGAAATCACGGCTGGAATGAGCATATGAATCCGCCAAGGATGCATTACTATGCTCCTTATCCAAAGAATGTGTCTGCTGATGACTTTAAGCTATATTATAAAAAGAGCAACACATTGTTCCAGAAAGACGTAACCAAATTTAAACTTTACAAATAATATTGGGTGTAAAAGCCTTTACGATATGAGATTAACTGCCATAGATTTAACAATAATAGCCCTTTATTTTATCATGATGATCATTATAGGGATCGTCATGAAAAACAGAGCAAAGCGAAGTAAAGACAGCTACCTGATGGGAGGTAAAAAACTTCCGTGGTATATGCTTGGACTTAGTGATGCCAGTGATATGTTCGATATTAGTGGTACCATGCTTTTAGTGAGTATGGCGTTTTTATATGGATTTAAAAGTGTTTGGATTCCGTGGATGTGGCCTGTGTTCAATCAGGTATTTTTAATGGTTTTCCTGAGTAAATGGCTTAGAAGAAGTAACGCAACAACAGGAGCGGAGTGGCTTGGAACACGTTTTGGACTTACTGATAAAGGAGTGAAGCAGAGCCATGCAATAGTTGTTGTATTTGCGCTAATGCTTTGTATCGGTTATATGGCTTATGCTTTTGTTGGAGTTGGTGAGTTTTTAGAGATATTCATTCCTTATGAAAGTATTAAAGAAGTTGTTCCTTTCCTTGATCAGAATTTAGAGCAGTATACTGCAGGTTCAGAAGCATATACAACAGCTTTATATGCAGCTAAACACACAACTGCCCAGTTTTATGGTGTTAGTATATGTCTGGTAGCTACATTTTATAGTATTGTTGGAGGTATGCACGGAATTGTATTGGCGGATTTCATCAAATATATGATCATGATTGTTTGTTCATTATTTGTAGGAACGATTGCCATGATCCATCTGGCAGATTCAGGAATAATATTTACAGATAAAATGCCTTTGGGCTGGGATAGTCCATTCTTTGGAGCAGAACTGGGGCTCGACTGGCAGAATATACTGGCAGATGCACAGGTAAAGCTTGAAAAAGATGGTTATAAATTATTTTCTGCAGTTGTAGCAATGATGTTCTTTTCAGGAGTACTGAAAAGTCTTGCGGGTCCTGCACCGAACTATGATTGCCAAAAGATATTAAGTACAAAATCACCGGAAGAAGCAAGTAAAATGAGTGGATTTATTTCAATCATTCTATTGCCTATACGATATTTTATGACAATGGGTCTGTGTATTTTGGGAGTTCTTTATTTTAAAGATCTTACACTGAGCCATACAGCTGATGGGGTTAATTTTGAGAGTATCATGCCGGCGGTAATTAACAAGTATCTTCCTGTTGGGTTGGTAGGTCTTGTTTTGGCCGGTTTCCTAGGTGCTTTCATGAGTAATTTCTCGGGTACTCTTAACGCCGGACAAGCTTATATCGTAAATGATATTTACCTTAAGTACTTTAAACCGGAAGCCGACAGAAAACAAATTATCAGTATGGGATACCTTTCCGGAGCTGTAATGGTAATTCTTGGTGTTGGTCTTGGCTTATTCATTAAGGACGTGAATATGATATTTAATATCATAACTGCCGGATTATATGGTGGTTTTGTATGCGCCAATGTTTTAAAATGGTATTGGTGGAGATTTAATGCAAGTGGTTTCTTCTGGGGAATGTTTGCGGGTATAGTTGCCAGCGCAATACCACCGGCGTTATCGGTAACAGGTGTAACGACTTACTTTGATGGTACACGTATGTTATACTACTTCCCAGTTTTCATTATCATTCAGCTTATAGCTTGCGTATTGGGATCTTATGCTGCACCGCCGACAGATGAGGCTACGCTTAAAAATTTCTACAAAACAGTAAGGCCATGGGGCTTCTGGAAACCTGTGCGTGAAGCTATTCAGGCAGAAGATCCTACAATCGAGAGAAACAAAAACTTCAAAATCAATATGTTTAACGTAGGTATGGGTATTGCAGGACAAATATTACTGACACTACTCCCTATGTATTTTATATTATCAAAATGGAATGGCCTTTTCGTAGTGCTTGGCCTTTTAGCAGTGATATTTATTGTTATGAGAAAAACGTGGTGGAACAGGTTAAGTGATTTTTAAAAAAGAAAGTAAAATTTAAAGTTAATATTCGAAATGGGTAATGCAACAACTGATAAGCTGGTTTTAATACCAAACTATGATGCACTTTTAAAAGAGCACAATCAGCTTGTCGAAAAGAAAAACGAACCGGTAGCAAACGGCAACGGAGTATATACACGTTATAAAAATCCTGTAATTACTCCGGCACATACTCCTTTAACCTGGAGATATGATCTTAATTCAGCTACTAATCCGTTCGGTATGGAACGTATAGGAATCAATGCTGCCTTTAATGCCGGTGCTATTAAATGGAATGGCAAATACATAATGTGTGTACGTGTTGAAGGTGTAGACAGAAAATCTTTCTTTGCTATTGCTGAGAGCCCTAACGGAGTGGATAACTTTAAATTCTGGGATAAACCATGTGTTATCCCTCAACTTGAAGACCATGATACCAATGTGTATGACATGAGGCTTACTCTTCATGAAGATGGATGGATTTATGGTATTTTCTGTACAGAAAGAAAAGACCCGAATGCACCCGCAGGTGATACAAGTTCTGCTGTGGCTAATGCGGGTATTGTGCGTACTAAAGATCTTGTGAACTTTGAAAGACTTCCTGATCTTGTATCAAACACTGGTCAACAACGGAACGTGGTTATTCATCCGGAATTTGTAAATGGGAAATATGCACTTTACACCCGTCCTCAGGATGGTTTTATCGATGTTGGTAACGGAGGAGGTATTGGCCTTGGTTATGTTGACAATATGGAAAATCCTGTTGTAAAAGATGAAGAGATTATATTTGGAAAAGTATACCATACTATATATGAGCTTAAAAACGGACAGGGACCTGCACCAATAAAAACTTCTAAAGGATGGCTTCATCTTGCTCATGGTGTTCGTAATACTGCAGCGGGTTTACGATATACATTGTATATGTTTATGACTGATCTGAATGATATTACTAAAGTAACGCATACACCGGCAGGATACTTTATGGCTCCTGAAAATGAAGAAAGAGTAGGAGACGTTTCTAACGTACTATTTACAAACGGTTGGATTGCGGATGAAGATGGTACTGTATATGTTTATTATGCTTCATCAGATACCCGTATGCATGTAGCGGTTTCTTCGATTGATAAACTGGTTGATTATGTTATCAATACTCCGGAAGATACTTTTACTTCAGCAGGTTCAGTAAATACAATTATCAAATTAGTAGACAGTAACAGCAAATTTTTATAATGGCCAACCTAAAAGCAGAAATGTACAATGAATTGCTCTCTATTTTAGATTATTGGAGTAGTAATTCAGTTGATGATAAAAATGGTGGTTTTATAGGTACAATAGATTTTGCTGAAAATAAAGATTTTGAAGCTGAGAAAGGTTCAGTATTAAATGCCCGTATTTTATGGGCATTTTCTGCTTCTTATCCTGTTACCAAAGATGAAAACCATTTCAAATTAGCCAAAAGGGCTTTTGAATACATATATCAGCATTTTTATGATACTGAAAATGGGGGGATTTACTGGAGTGTGAATTTTGATGGTACTCCTAAAGATACTAAAAACCAAATTTATGCACTGGCTTTCGTGATTTATGGGTTATCTGAATATTACCATATGTCTAAAAATGCTAAAGCTTTGGAGCTGGCTATAAAACTGTACAATGTTATAGAACAGTATAGCTATGACCGTATTCATAAAGGCTATTTTGAGGCCTTTACCCAAAACTGGCAACCCATAGACGATTTGCGTCTTAGCGATAAAGACGCTAATGAGAAGAAGACAATGAATACGCATTTGCACATTGTAGAAGGGTATGCAAATTTATATAGGGTTTGGAAAGATGAAGGTTTAAAAGCCAAGATATCCGAATTGCTTCATACTATAAATGATCACTTTATGAACGAAGAAACCGGGCATTTGCATCTTTTCTTTAATGAAGAATGGATAGAAAAACCTGATGTTATCTCATACGGGCATGATATTGAAGCAGCCTGGCTCTTATTGTGGTGTGCTGAGATGATTGAAGATACTTCGCTTATAGATATTTATAAAAAGCATGCCGTTATTATGGCTGATGCTACTGTAGAAGGGATAGATGCTGATGGAGGACTTTGGTATGAATATGACCCTCACCAAAGAAAACTGATAGCTGAAAAGCATTGGTGGCCGCAATCAGAATTGTGGATAGGCATGATAAATGCATGGCAGCTAACGGGAGATAAGAAGTATTTTGATATTGCCAATACCAACTGGCAATTTGTAAAGAAACATATACTCGATACTAAAAACGGTGAGTGGATTTGGGGTGTAAATGCTGACTATTCTCTTATCGAAAAGGATAAAGCCGGTTTTTGGAAATGTCCCTATCATAATTCCAGGGCTTGTATAGAACTTATTAAAAGATTACCGGGATAATTCGTGGTAGTTGTGTAAATAGTATGTTTTTTTGACAAAAAAGCAGTAGTCCGAAAACGTTTGAAGTGGTAATTTAACATTATGTTTAAATAGCATTTTAATGCATTTATTCTGAATTTAGTAGTGCTGTGTTGGCACATTTAATAGCCGGCAATAACACAATTATTGCCGGCAAATTTTACCATTTATTAATGAAAAATAAACTTTTTATACTCAGTCTTGCATTATCAATGCTGACAGTTTTGGGCTGCTCTGATGATAATGGCTATGTAGGGATGTCGCCAACAAATCCAGTAGAGGAAACTCCGGATTTGATTACTGTTGCCAATGTGCGCTCTTATATGTCTGACCCCAATGCTACTCAGGAAACTGTAGCTTTGTTCTATAATCTTAAAAAACTTTCTAAAACACAATACCTTGTAGGTCAACAGGATGCATTTAATGGATTTTATAATAATGTTTCCGGTAGTTCTGATATTAAAAAAGCAACAGGTAATGATCCGGCATTATTAGGCTCAGACTTTATGTTTATTACTGATAAGCAAAATAACGGGCAACCTGACAACTGGTTCTATCAGCAGGAACTAAAAATTACATCGGATGTAAAAGAGGCTTACTCAAAGGGTATGGTAAATATTTTTTGCTGGCATTTGAGGGAACCTTATAATCAGGATACATTTTATGCCGACGATATAACTGATCCTCTACAAAAGGCTAATGCTTTTAAGAGCATATTGCCGGGGGGAGAAAATCATGAACTTTATAAATCGAAGCTTGATAAAGTTGCTGATGTATTTAATCATCTGACTGACAATACAGGTAAACTGATACCGGTAATTTTCAGGCCATTTCATGAATTTGACGGTAACTGGTTTTGGTGGGGAGCAGCATATTGCGCTCCTGATGAATATAAACAGGTTTGGAAATTTACAGTTGAATACCTGAGGGATACTAAAAATGTACACAATGTATTGTATGCTTTTTCTCCGGATAATAGTTACTCCACTGCATCTCAATACCTGAGCCGTTATCCCGGAGACGCTTATGTTGATTTGTTGGGAATTGACAACTATGGCGATTTTGGTAACGGAAGCGCTTCCGGCGTTACTACTGCTAACAATAAACTTAAGATGATATCTGATCTTGCAAAAGAAAAGGTAAAGATTGCTGCCATGACCGAAACAGGCTACAGGGTAACGATGTCAACAGCTCCGATTAATAATTTTTTTTCGAACAATATTTATACTGCAATGACAGCAAATAGTGTAGAGCTGGCTTTTGTGATGTTTTGGGCAAATAACCAGGATGGTTATTATGTTCCGCCATCAGGGCAAAGCAACACTCAGGATTTTAGGGATTTTACGCTAAAAGGAGAATCTGTTCTTCAAAATACAATTCCTCAAATGTATGTATTGCCATCTAATTAAAACTTTCCAATAAACAATTATACTAATTTAAGTAATCCCCGGCTAAAGCCGGGGTTTAGCATTAAACCATGAAAAATACTCTTAAAAAGTTATTATCTACAGCTATAGTACCATTAGTACTTTCCTGTACAGCAGAAAAGCAGGTTCAGCCACAGATTACCGTCAAAGGCACGGAATTTTACAAAGGTGAAAAACCGTATCATTATATCGGAACAAACTATTGGTATGGAGCTTTGTTGGCAGCCAAAGATGGTGGTAACAGGGAACGTTTGGCAGAAGAGCTGGATCAGCTAAAAGCTAACGGTATTGATAACCTTCGAATTTTGGTTGGTGCCGAGGGCGGAACACAGGACTTCACAGTAACACCTGCTTTACAATCGAAACAGGGTGAGTATAATCAGAATCTTTTAGATGGATTGGATTATCTGCTGAATGAGATGGGCAAAAGAGGCATGTATGCGGTATTGTACCTTAATAACAACTGGGAGTGGAGCGGAGGTATGTCGCAATATCTAGAGTGGAATGGATATGGCCCACTTCCGAATCCTAATATTAAACCCAATACGTGGCCTCAGTTTATGGAGTATACAAAACAGTTTCATAAATGTGAACCTTGTATAAAGGCATTTGATGATCATATTAAATACATCTTAGGGCGTACAAATTCTTATTCTAAAAAGAAGTATACTGAAGACACTACTATCATGGCCTGGCAGGTTGCAAATGAACCACGTGTATTTACAGCAGATAACGAAGTGGCATTCACCAAATGGGTTAATGGTGTAGTGGATCTTATTGACAGTCTGGATAAAAATCATTTGATTTGTACAGGATCGGAGGGTAAAGCCGGTTCGGCTGATGATGCAGCTATTTTTGAACGCACACATAATAATTCAAAAATAGATTACCTGACAATGCATACATGGCCTAAAAACTGGGGATGGTATGACCACGCTAAACCTAAAGAAACATTACCACCTACAATAGATAAAACAATGGCTTATATTGATGAGCATATTGCTATTGCTAAGCGTTTAAGTAAGCCTATTGTATTAGAAGAGTTTGGTTTGCCAAGAGAAGGTGAAAGTCTGTCAAAACAAGCATCAACTGCCGACAGGGATGCGTTTTATAAAGCCATCTTTGAAAGGCTTGAAAAAAGCATTAAAAACAAGGAAACCTTTACTGCTCTAAACTTTTGGGGTTATGGTGGAACAGGAAAAAATAATCCGGATAACGGCAAATGGAAAAAAGGAGATGATTTTACTGCTGACCCTCCACAAGAACCGCAGGGATTAAATTCAGTGTTTAGTACTGATACTTCTACCCTGAACCTGATAAAAGAATATAATAAGAAAATTAAGTAATAAGAGAGCCGAAAGGCTCTTTTTTTATGGGTATATTTGATTCAAAGTAATTCAATATGAATAATAAACATCCTTATGAAAGACGATTATGGTGGCGAATAAGACTCCCATGGTTTTTAATAAATATAGGTATTGCTGATAAGGGTAAAAACTGTGAAGAAGTTAATGCGCAGCATAAATGGTATGCTATTGACAATATTTCCAGCGGATGCTATTATTGTAAAGTTATTGCTAAAGGCCAAAAATGGAAGGCTAATGTGTAAAGTGATACTGAAAAATTTATCACGCTATAATAAAAACGCCGCTTAAAGCGGCGTTTTTATTATAATATTATTTCAATTCAAATTCAGTTTCCTGAACATTGTCAGAGCTTGTTCCTACAAAAACTTTAAATGTTCCCGGCTCAACAAGATATTCGCCTTCATTATTAAAGAAGCCTAATTCTTTGTCGGTTAAAGTAAAGGTAACAGTCTTTGTTTCGCCTTTTTTAAGCGATATCAATTCGAAACCTTTAAGTTCCTTAACCGGACGTGAAAGACTAGCTGCAATATCCCTTATATATAACTGAGCGACTTCTTTACCGTCATAATTACCTGTATTGGTAATGTCTACTGATACTTTTACTGCTTCACCTTTAGTGTAAGAGCTCTTATCTAATTTTGGAGCACTGTATTTAAAGGTAGTATAACTAAGGCCGTGTCCAAAAGCAAACTGAGGTGTTTTCTCCACATCTGTATAATGCGACCAGAATACATTGTTGTCACTGTTAGTAGGTCTTCCTGTGCTATGCTGATTGTAATAAATAGGCACCTGACCTACATTACGAGGGAAACTCATAGGCAGCTTTCCGCTTGGATTATAATCACCATACAATACCTGAGCAACAGCATTACCGGTTTGTGTACCAAGATGCCAAGCCTCAACAATGGTAGGAATGTGTTCTGCGGCCCATGTCAATGCCAACGGACGTCCATTGTTAAGAACTAAAACAACATTAGGATTTACCTTGTAGATTTCTTCAAGTAATTCCTGTTGAAGTCCGGGAAGGTCAAGATTAGTTCGGCTGCGGCCTTCACCACTCTGGAATCCGTGTTCGCCCAATACCATTACTACTACATCGGCAGATGCGGCAGCTTTTTTAGCAGCCTCAAACCCGTTGCGGTCAGTAGTGTTAAAAACAACTTCATCAAGGAAAGTGGTCTTACCAACCGTAAGGTCGGCACCTTTTTCAAAAGTAAGTGTGTTACCTTTATATTGTTGCATACCTTCAAGCACCGATACAGCCGTGTTATCATCAGATGCAATTCTCCAGCTACCAAGCGGGCTGTTCTTATCATTAGCCAATGCACCTATCAGCGCTATTTTTTGCCCGTTTTTCTTAAGAGGCAGCAGGTTCTTTTCGTTCTTTAAAAGCACGATAGATTTTTTTGCCATATCCAATACGGCTTCATGATTAGCCTTACTGTTTATTACTTCTTTTTCCCTTTTTTCGTTGCAATAACGGTATGGATCGTCAAATAAGCCAAGTTCGTATTTAACTCTTAAGATCCTTCTGACAGCATCATCAACAAGTTTTATATCTACTTTACCTTCGTTTACAAGTTTAACAAGCTGAGCAACATATAAATGCGATTCCATATCCATGTCTGCACCTGCTTTTACAGCTTTTACAGTAGCTTCGGCACCGTCTTTAGCATAACCGTGTGCAATCATTTCGCGGATTGAAGCCCAATCGGTAATGATAAATCCGTCAAAACCCCATTTACCTTTCAGGATATCTCTTTGCAGGAAGCTACTGCCGGTTGCAGGTACTCCGTTAAGAATGTTGAAAGAGTTCATGAAGGTACGAACACCTGCATCTTTAGCGGCTTTGAATGGTGGAAGTACAGTATTATAAAGCGTTGCATTACCAATATCTACAGTATTGTAATCCCTGCCGGATTCTGCAAAACCATAGGCGGCAAAGTGTTTGGCGCAGGCAGCAATTGTATTAGGCGCAGAAAGGTCATCTCCCTGAAAACCTTTTACTCTTGCAGTAGCTACACGGCTCCCCAGGAACGGATCTTCACCGGCACCTTCCATTACACGTCCCCAACGGGCATCACGGCTGATATCTACATTTGGACCAAAAGTCCAGTTGATACCCGAAGCCGAAGCCTCGTCTGCAGCAACCTGAGCCGATTTTTTAATAGCTTCCATATCCCAGCTGGCAGCTTCTGCCAAAGGAATTGGACTAAGTGTTTTATATCCGTGAATAACGTCAAAACCTATGATCAACGGAATACCCAGGCGTGTTTCTTCCACAGCGATTTTTTGTACTGCACGTACCTGATCTACTCCGCGTACAGTAAGCATTGAACCTACCCATCCTTTACGAAGGTGCTCATATTTTATAGCAGCATTTCCTTCTTTAGGCGACGGTCCGGTTACGTCCCAAAATCCGTTATATTGGTTCATTTGGCCCACTTTTTCTTCAAGCGTCATTTTGGCCAGTAGTTGCTCTACTTTTTGTTCAATTTCCTGTTTCTTATCCATAGGTTTCTTTTTTTGCGCGTGAGCTGTCCCTAAGGAAAACAGCGCAAGCAGCAAGAGTGTTTGTGATTTTTTCATTTATGTTTGTTTGTATTGGAAAGCTTTAAGCATTAATTTCCGAGCAGGGTTTGCAGGTATGGAGCCAGTTGGGCTGCCATTAGTTTATCATCTTCTATTTCCGGATGATATCCACATCCATGCGGCGTAACCGATTTGTAAATAAACACGCTTACCGGCTTATGTTTCTTTTCGCCGTTAATGGTGTCTTTGATACGGTTAAGGCATTTTGCAAAAGTCTGGCTTTTCTCACCATTTACCATTGGACTGTCTAATAATACGATTTGTGTATCGGGCGAATGCTTGTAAACAGTATTTATGAAGTTTATATAGTTGGCTATATACTTTTCTTCATTAAAAGGCAGTCTTTCTTTTTTACCATCACCCTGAGAAAAGTCATTAGTACCTAATGCGATACATGTAATATCCGGATTGAATCCGAACGCATATGGTTTTGAATTATCTTTATTCAAATAAAGGTTCTCATATACGTCAGGCATTATAGCCTCTTTATCATGCTCATCATTCCAGTTACGGTATATGCCAATTCCTGATACAGAGCTTAGCACGAAATCTGTATTTAACGCTCGTGCTGTAATCGGTGCATAAGAGTAATAAGCATTATGCTGATCATACCATTCGCCTTTACCACAAGGTATGGCAATGGTGTCATTACCCATTCCACAGGTGATAGAATCGCCAATGAATTCTATTTTTTTCTTCTTGTTCTTTTTCGCTTTAAAAAGCTGGCCTTTTGCTCCGGTAAAAATTATATTGCCATTTGCAGCTTCCGTAGCTTTATAAATGGTAACGATATGGTCGCCATTGGTGTTGGCCTTAACAGGTATAGTGTTTTGAGAAGCCTGTATTTGCTGCCTGCCGATGTATTTACCATCAACTTCGATTACGATGTAATTATGATGATCTTCGGCCTTTACAAAAATGGTACATTCTTGTCCTTTGAAACCAAAAGTAACTGAAGATGCGGAACCGATAAGCGTTATGTTATTGTCTTTAAGAATTTCTACACGTCCACTGGTACTAAATATACTTTTGCTTTTTTGTGGAGTATGGGCGTTGCAAATGATAGATAAAAGAAAAGTAGTAAAAAACAGGATGATTTTTTGCTCAATACGCATAACTAACAGGTTTAAAAATCGTAAAAATAGCGAATTATCTATTTTTAGACTTGTACTAAAATGTCAAAAACCTATAGATTTTAAGACCTGTAAAAAAGGGGAGGGTATTAACAAATCAGCTTATAGCCATACCCACGGCTGTTGATTATCTGGACATTTTTATCCTTGTCGAGCTTTTTTCGAAGTTTGGTAATAAAAACATCAAGGCTTCGTCCATTAAAAAAATCATCATCACCCCATATCTCTTTTAAAATATGAGATCTTGTAACCATTTCGTTCTTAGTACTGTAAAGGTGTTTCAATACCTCGGCTTCACGGTAAGTTAATACTTCGGTGTTTCCATCATAGGTAAGTGACTGTTTAGCGTAGTCAAATATATATCCGCCAATATGGGTCAGTCCGTCATCACTACCCTGGTTGTTTTCAACTCTGTTTAACAATGCATGAATCCTTACGATAAGCTCTTCCATACTGAAAGGCTTTTTCAGGTAATCGTTTCCTCCGTGTTTAAAGCCATCTACCACATCCTGGGTTTGCGATTTGGCAGTTAGAAAAATGATAGGTATTCTTTTATCTTGTTTTCTTATTTGTTCAGCTACGGTAAAACCATCTTTTTTAGGCATCATAACGTCAAGAACCAGTAGCTCGGGTTTTTCTGAAATGTAGGCATTGTAGGCCTGGTCACCATCTTCGGTTACAATAACCTCAAAATTCCTGGTTTCGAGGCTTTCTTTTATTATAAGTGCAAGTGAAGGTTCATCTTCAGCTAAAACTATTTTGATTTTCTCAGACATAAGGAATAGTTATTTTAAATACTGTATACTTATCATCATCTTCAAGGGTAAGTTTACCGTTATGCTTCTCAATTATGCTTTTAGAATAGTACAGGCCAATACCATACCCCTTTACATCGTGCCTGTTTTGTGTTGATATCCTGTAAAATTTGTGAAAAATTTTACTGCGCTGCGATTTATCAATAGGCTTACCATCATCAGAAAATGTTATTATGGCATGCTTATGAGCCGGAGCTACTTTAACAGTTATTATATTACCGCCATATTTAATAGCATTTTCTATAATATTGTTAACTACGTTCTCAAAATGAAATGCATCGATGTTAGCCAGCAAAATTTTGGTTTCCGGCATAAATGATATTACTTTCTGTGTGTTGAGAAGATGTTTTTCTACCACATTATTGATGATGGGAACTATGTCTGTCATTTCTTTTTGTAACGCTATCCTGTCACTGTCTAAAGATGCTGTATCCAATATTTTCTCTACCATCACATTCAGCTTTTGAAGTTGCTGTGAGGCTATACCCATATATTTATCGGTCTTGTCTTTGTCGTCAGCTGCGTTGAAATGCTGGATTGCTTCCAATGCACTAAGCGATGTTGCTATTGGTGTTTTAAGTTCGTGGGATATATTGCTTATAAAATCGTTCTTGCTTAAAACAATCTGCTTTTGCTGTCTTATAATCCTTAAAAGGTAAATCAGGCTGGTAATAATAGCTATAGTAAACAGTAATGATAAAAGTATTCCTGCCAAACCCTCTTTAAGGGCTATAAGATTGATATTAGGATAATACATCTTAACATATGTACCAGAAGGTAAGTAGGCTGATTTTGAATCAACTGATAATTCATATTCAGAATTTTTTACATCACCATAATTTACAGGTTTGCCATCTTCTTTAATATGTGATAGTGCATAGTTAAAATTCAGGTCTTTTCTTTTAAGTTCATCTTTAAGGTATTTGTTCAGGCTTTTAAAATCAAGCTCATCTAATGATAGTGATATTATAATTTTTGTTGCCAGATTGTTTAACCCTTTTATTGAATCTAAATGCATCGATTCAATTGTACCTGTGGCCGTAACTGATCCGGGCCTGTTTTTGATTTTAAGCATCTGCGCTACTTCCGGAGGCAGGCTGTTTCCGTTTGAATCTATGGTTGTTACATTAATTATAGCGCCTGTTTTTAAATCCTGAGAAATCATTCCTGTAGATTTCGGCGCAGTTTTAATCAGGCTGTCTATGAGTAGCTCTATATTTTTCGGTATTTTTTGATTTTCAGGTAATTCATCCTCAATTATGGTGGACTTGATGTCAGATTTAGCCAGGTTAGTGTAATAGCTATCCACACTATTGTTAAGTGCTGCCATTACCTCGTTGTTTACAGTAATTTTATTTGCTTCGTAATTCTTAATGTTCCAGTAGGCCTGTATAAACAGGGTCACCAGAATTACTATTGCAATTACATAGACTATATTTTTGTGCAGCCACTTTTTCATATCTCAAAAATATAAACAAAAAAAGGTTTGTCGGGTCGGTTAACATACGTTAACTTTCAAAGTTTAAGTGCCTTATATAGGCAATATAATCAAATTTAGATAAAAGGAAGTAACCATTGTTACTTCCTTTTATTGGTTGTTATTTACCGTTGATTTGTGTTTCTATGGAAGCCGTTTCAAGTATATTGAACTCCTGTATCTTTTTCTCTTTGTTGAAAAGGAAATTAGCCGGATATTCATAACCTGATTTGCTTTCAGTTAATAAGATATTTATTCTTGTACCTTCTTTTTCTTCAGATTGGCTAACAAGTTTGTAGCCGTCAAAACGGGGAAGTTGTGGTAATACCTGTGGAAGTACCTGTTCTTCAGCTCCGGGAAAAATCCCTGCGATAGTGTAGTTTTCTGCAAGTACTGGATTGATTACATCTGCATTTTTTGTCGTGAATAGTTTTACAACAGTATTTAGCTGAGTGTCAAATTTGCCTTTATCCTGCCCATAACCTGTAAGGGTTACTATCAGGGCGAATATTAAAATGATTTTTGTTTTCATGATGTGTATTGTTTAAAATTTATAGTACAAACTTACCATCACATCATCATTTTAATGGTTAACCAAAATTATTGTATGTTATTTAATGTTAACGCTCCTTTTTCGAATAGTAAAGCCCGTTTTGATACGGGCTTTACTATAATTGAGAGTCAATTTATTTTCTGAATTTTATGTGATTACCAAAAGTATAGGTAACAGCGAGAGATGGTCCGTTGTAACCCCAGTCAAAACTACCATTAACTCTTTTCTTTGTAATTTCAACGTCTATGTCAAGACCGCTGTAACCGGCTGTGAGACTAAGGTTTTGAAATACATTATACAAAAGGGAAACATTATAGCTAAGTATCTGGCCATCGATGTTATCTACTTTGGCAGACAGGTAATTAGCGTTAACATATAATCCTAGTTTTCTTGTAATAACAACCTCGCTCCATATACCTAAATCAGGCAGGGGAGCGGTGACCTTAAATTTGTCGCTGACTCCCACACTTCCTACGTTAGTGTTAAGTCCCATTCCAAGGTCTATGAACATTAAATGTGTTCCAATTAATAAACCGACTTCATATTTTGGTTTGCACAGAATAGCATAGCCATAGGCAAATCGTGTAATTGTAGTGTTAAAATGAGCATTTACACTGGCGTTTACAGGATAAGTATGATCGTTAAAAGTTATTTCCTTTTCAAGTGTTTTACTTGATTCCCTGTTTAGATAGAAGTATTCAAGCTCAAATCTCGATCTTTTAGAGGCTCTCCACATTGCATTTGCATAAAAAGAGGTGGTGTTATCCTGAAAACCCAAATCATCCTCAAGATCAATTTCTGTAGCAATATTACCGTTGTTACCGGCAACTTTTACAGTTGTATTATTAATCGGAAAAAAAGTTCCCACCATAAGCCGGAAGCGTCTGGCATGCCAGGGAAGAGTTGCGGCATCATCATCGGTAAAGGATTTGTGATCCTCTTTTATTGTTTCGGTAGCAGTTGGTATGCTATCCTGAGCAAATGCTGGAATATAAAAGACAGCAAACAATAGTAATGTGGCAAGTTGTCTCATAAGTTTTTGTTTTGGGTTGTTCTGTTGCTAATAAAAGGTGTATGGATTATTAAAACTGCTATTTAAATACATCGTCAATCCAGTTCCCAGCCAAAGGTGGTTTGTATTATATAATCATCTTTTGAAGCTCCCTCAACCGGCTTACTATCAAAATTATAGGTTATTCCTAATTTAAGGAAAAAATCAAGAGGGAGATCATATTTAAAATCGGTGCTAAAATCAGTTCTTATACGGTTGCTTTCCGTCAGGCTGGGATAAGCTGTAACTTTTGACAGTAGGCTGATGTCCTCAAAATCGAAAAGATTCAGTTCTAATCCTATAAAGGCTTCCAAACTGTTCCTGTTAGTTTGGAGAGAGTCATTAAAGCGTTCGTTGTTCCAGGCAAGTCCGGTACCGGCTCCAAAATACTTTTTATTCGTATAAACAAAATATTTACCAATACCGCCTTTGAGGGTCGTTCTTAATTTAAGTTTTTGTTCTTCGTTTGAGAGAAAATCGGCTGAGGCTAAAGCATACCAGTTTTTTTTCAGATAATCTTTAAAAGTAATATTACCATCGCTCCGCTGAAGTTCTTCAACATTGGTTTGCTTACTGCGTACAGAGTTATATGCACCACTGAGGCTCCAGTTATTTGCTGTATATTCCATAGTACTTCGTACAGTAAACTGACTCAGGTTCTGGCTTTTTGTAAAGTTGTAGCCTACAGATAATGAGGCTTTAAAACGGGAAAAAAAGTTGTCCTTTGCTGCTGTCTTTATAAAGGTGACCTCGGCTAATGCTAGCTGAACCTCCTTGCCATTATTATTAATTGTTACCTGTGCAGAATCTTTTGGGTTAGCAATGAAAGTGCTGTTAAGACGCTCTCCGTTTGACAATGTTATTAAAAAATTGCGGTCACTTATAATTTGTTTGATATTAAGCCACTCAATTTTAAAATCACTGTCACTATAAGAGGTTTCAACTGTTAATACCCCTTTTGTTAGATCTTTTATTTCACCGATAACCCTGTCCTTATTTTTAAGTATAATGGTGTCATTTTGGGCGAATGAGATAATAGGGAAAAAAACTAATGCCATAAATATCATTAGTTTAAATACATATCTATGACATTTAATTTTTTTCATTTTTTACGTTCTTAAGATCTATTTATCTTTTACACATCTAAATCCTAAATGTTCCTGCCCGCTGTCTATGGAGGTAGCCATTCTTGCATTTGGACGGTAGTTAGAGCAGTATTGTTCGCTACATAAAAATGATCCTCCTTTAATTACCCTTTTTGTACCATAAGGGTCGTTAGGGTCATAACTGTCTTTAGGTCCTTTTGGGCTATGGCATTCTCTCATACCGTCTGTTTTATATTTGGCATAAGTATCAGGTCTGTAATAATCAGTTGTCCATTCCCAAACGTTTCCTATAACTTCATACAAACGAAATTTGTTAGGAGGGAAGCTCTTTACGGGTGCAAGCCTTTCGTAACCGTCTTCGTGAGTATTCTTATAAGGAAATTCACCCTGAAAGAAGTTAGCCATATACTTACCCTGAGGATTGAGTTCGTTACCCCAGGCAAATTTGCTGTTATTGTTGCCTGCCTGAGCTGCATATTCCCATTCCGCTTCAGTTGGAAGTCGTTTACCGGCCCATTTTGCATACGCTTCAGCATCTTCATAAGCTACATGAACTACAGGATAATTATCTTTCTCCTTAATATCTGAACCAGGGCCTTGCGGATGTTTCCAGTTTGCGCCTTTAGTCCAAGACCACCATCTGGAGTAATCCTCAAGGGTAACAGCATGATTTGGTGGAGTAAAAACTAATGATCCGGGTTCAAGGTCAGCATCATCGGGTTTTGGTGTACCGGGAGGCAATTGTGTTTTTAAGAATTCCCAGTCAACAGGACGCTCGGCAACAGTTATATATTTTGTAGCGTCTACAAATTTTTTAAACTGAGCGTTTGTTACTTCAGTTTCATCTATATAAAATCCATCAATTGTTGCTTCAATAGCAGGTGATTCTATTTGAAGTGCTGCAGGATCGTTGTCGCCAAGAGTAAATTTCCCGCCTTCTATCCAAACCATTCCTGCAGGTTTGCTTATGTTTTTTTCGTTGGTATTTACAGCCAGTTCTTTTGGTTGTTTCTAGCAACTGAATAAACAAAGGCTACCCAATAGTAGTAATGATATTTTCATCGTAATTTTTAGATTGGTCAATAATTGGTTCCTTAAAGATATTACATTTATCTTAAAATTAAGATAACTATATTCATAATGTTTTTATTTATTAGCATGTTAACTGTTTTTAAACAAATATGTAGTTGTATAATGTATTGTGTGTGACAAAGAGTTTTTTTATGATAATTTAGGCTATATTGTATAAAGAAGAGTAAAGTAATTATAAAAAAATGCTGCCCTATTGGACAGCATTTACATTTATTGAGGTTCAGGTTATTCTGTTTTTTCCTTTATGTTTGGTTTACCATTATCCATCATTTCCATGAGTTTTAATCCTAGTAGTCCACTTATGGAACCGTCTGAACCGCCGTTACCTGAGATTAAAACATCAGGAATAACTTTTATATTACCTTTGCCAATCTCTTCTGTAATTTTATACTTAGTAAAGTTATCACCCCCCATAGCCGATACCTGTAACTGATAAGCTTCAGCGGTAGATTTACCAATTGCCATAATCTTTTCAGCTTCGGCCAAACCGGTTTTAGAAATGCGTTCCGCTTCTGCGCTTGCAGTTAGTTTAGTAGCTTCTGCCTGAGCACCGGCTCTTGCTTTAGTAGCTTCAGCCTCTGCATTTGCACGCATTTTAGTAGCCTCTGCCTCAGCATTAACATTAAGTTTTAAACTGGTAGCATCACCTTCAGCTTTTTTAACTGTTGCATCCGCGGTACGTTGAGCAATTTCTACACTTTGCGATGCACGCACAATCTCCTTTTGCATATCTGCAATTGCTGTTTCTTTTTCTACTCCCTGGCGCTGTTCTTGCGCCATTTTTTGAGTTTGATACGTTTTTTGCTCTTCCTCAGCTATTTTACGATCAGTTAATGTTTTCATTAGTGATTCAGGAGGAACAATATCACCTATAAGTGTATCTACTGCATTAACATTATATTCGTCAAGAACTGCTTTGATATGATGTTTCGCAGATTCCTGACGTTCTTTTCTTGTACTTAGAAAAGAAATCACATCGCTATCCTGTGCAGAGTTACGGAAGTAGTTACCAATAGTTGGTTCAAGTACCTGAGATACCAGGTTAGTCATGCTTCCAAAACGTGCAATTACCTTAGGTGCTTCATTAGCCGGAACATGAATGATTTGAGCTACATCCAGATTAAAAGGGAAACCATCTTTTGAACGAACAGTGATGGTTGACAGGTTTTTGTCAAGATCATGTGATTCACTACGTGCATTTGCCCAGTTTAGTACAAGGTTAGTTGTAGGTACAGCTTCAAGCTTGGTCGTATATTTATTAATGGCATACTTGCCGGGACCAAGCGGTTCCATCCATACACCACGGTTTCCTTTAGCAACAATGTTACCGTGTTTAAATGTTTCTCCAGTCATATCCTCACCGTCTTCACCAATATATGATATAACTACCCCTACATAACCAATAGGTACATCGGTCATTGGTATCTGCTCTATTAAAACTCCCCAGGTGTTTAGATAATAAGTACCTGCAAGCATTACCTGCGGCTGTAAACCCCGATTACCTCCTTTGTTAAGAAACTCATCAAGATCCTGAAAGTTGTTGTGATTTTCAACAAATTTACCTGCAATCTGGCCTATTGGTATTGGCTCTCCATCCAGCGCAGTTACAATTCCTACCATGTTCTCAAAAATCTTGACCTGATCGGAGATAATAACTTCAAACAAAAAGGTATTTATTCTGTATGATCCTGTTGTGATAAAAGCCGTTTGACGTCCTTTCTGTCCGCCATTTTGAAGAAATGCACTGGCATCCTGAAAGTTATCGCTCTCAACTTTTCTTGCAAGGATTCTTCCTGTTGGTATTTCCATACCGTCTTTACTTAAAATCAAACCAATTTTTCCTTCAGGAATAATCGTAAAAGAGGTCATGTCAATACTGTATTGCCATATCCATTTCATCCAGTAAAGTCCTGGGGCCAAGGTTTGTGCCTGAAAACCAGCTTCCCCTTTTGTTGCCACAATTCGGCCATCCGGGAGTGATTTATTTTCACCAAACAGTACAAATTTTTTGGTAACAAGGCCAATTTTATCTTCAGGAACGATAACCATTCCAAAAAATACACGGAGTACAAATTTGTACCCAAAAACACATAAAAGCACCGGTATGATCCACCAGTAGCTCAATACATTTGTTGTCATAACTAACAGATTTAGACTACAAAATTACTGTTAACAGAAATCGAAAATAACAATTTTAACTAAATATTTTTTTGCAGATCTACCCTTAAAAAATTCCTCATTTTAAGGTGCTAAATTGTCATTTTAAGCGATTATTTTTTTTAAAGTAAACTATAGTTGGTTTTTTGAATTTTAACAATTTTCAGAGGTTATTTTATTTAGCATGATATTAATTATGTTTCAGGTTGTAAAATGAAACGCATTCACTGACTTAAAAAAATATTGAATGTTTATTATCAGTAACTTGCCGAAAGTTTAAGATAACTCTTACCATGGGTATAGCTAATAGATGCTTTAGTTCTAAGATCAACATCTTGCTGACGTGTATGATGTTGCTGATTTCCCAATATGTTTTCTCACAGGAAACTATGGATTTAGAATCGCCATGTGCGCCAAAAACCTTATTCGAATTGTTTAAGAAGAAGGATTCCTTGCTTGTCGTAAAGCCTGTTAAGAATAGCTTTTTCTTAGTCATTCCTATTATAGGCTCACAACCTGCTACGGGATTTATGTATGGAGCAGTTGCGCAATATACTTTTAAAGGAAAAGGTATAAATGATAAATATTCTTTGGCTAACCTCGGAGTTGTTTACACTGCAAAAAAACAGCTGATGATAAATGTAAAGAATAACATTTTATTAAAGGGTAACTCATGGTATTTAAGTGGAGACTATCGTTTTTATATTTTTACACAGGCTAATTATGGTTTGGGCACTGGCATAATACCATCACATGATAAAGATTTTTCAATAGAATCTATTGCCGAGCCAATGGACTATAACTATCTTAAATTTCATCAGACGGTTTCTTATGAAGTAAAAGATAATCTTTATGTAGGAGGAGGGATTAATGTAGATTGGTATTCTGATATAAATGATAAATTACTTGATCCAGAAAATGGTATATATACGCATCATTATAATTATAGTAAAAAGTATGATTTTAATGATAAGGAGTATTTTATGAATGGGTTCAGTGCAAATGTTACTTTTGACTCAAGGGATAATCAGGTTAATGCCAAACGAGGCTGGTATGCGAACTTAAACTACAGAATGAATCCCAAAATTTTCGACAATCAGCACTGGAGTAATATTTTATATGCCGAATACCGCAATTTTATACCTGTATCTAAAAAGAATGAGAACTTTACATTAGCATTATGGGCTTACGGACAGTTTGTTACCCGTGGTCGTGTTCCTTATTTAAGCTTACCCGCCATAGGATGGGACCAGAGAAGCAGAAGTGGGGAGGGCTATACTCAGGGACTTTTCAGAGGGCCAAATCTTATCTATTTTTCTACAGAATTCCGTTTTCCGATAACCTGTAATCAATTGTTGGGCGGCACGGTATTTACAAACTTTGTTACTGCCAGCAATAAGGAAGAGAATATACATCTTTTCAGGTATATTCAACCTGCTATTGGTGTAGGTTTACGCATTATGATTGATAAGGCTACGCGTACCAATCTTATTGCTGATTACGCCAAAGGGCGTCATTCCGATGGTTTTTATCTTAATGCGGGAGAAACATTTTAAATTCCTGAAAAATAATTTTGCGGTGTCAGGCTAATTATTAACTTTGTATTATAAAGTACTTTTTTATGAAACAGCAGCAGGATTATATCCGTGACATTTCAGAGATACGCTCCATGATGGAGAAATCTACTAAATTTCTTTCCCTTTCCGGATGGGCAGGGATCATGGCAGGCATATATGCATTGATCGGAGCCTATATTGCTTATAAAGTATTGTATTTTAACCCTGATGAGATTATTTATTCTTCAGTTTCACAAAGGCATTATACCGGAGGTATAGTAAAACTTGTGCTTCTTGCTCTTTCCGTTTTGGTTTTAGCTGTTGGCACCGCCGTATTTTTTTCAAGTAGAAGAGCAGCAAAAAGAAATGAGAAGTTTTGGAACGCTACCTCGAGGCGATTGTTAGTAAATATGGGTGTACCACTCGTAATAGGAGGGATATTAATATTAATTTTGATTTCTAAAGGATTTGTAGGCTTAGTAGCGCCACTAACACTTATATTTTATGGACTTTCTTTATTTATTGCCAGCAGGTATACTTTTGAAGACGTTAAAATATTAGGATTGATTCAGGTTGTATTAGGGCTTATAAGTTCATACTATATAGGTTATGGCCTGTTGTTTTGGGCGCTTGGTTTTGGTGTAGCGCACATTGCATATGGTATATACATACATTTTAAATACGAAAGGTGAAAATATCAGTAAACGGATTACATAAGGCATTTGAAAGTCGGATCAGGCTTGGTATCATGTCGGCTCTGGCTGTTAATGAGACCCTGGATTTTAATGCCTTAAAGGAATATCTGGACGCAACTGACGGTAACCTTGCCAGTCATTTAAAAGCACTTGAAAAAGAAGAGTTTATAGCTGTTGAGAAATCGTTTGTTGGAAGGAAGCCAAATACCAGGTATTTTATGACTAAAGAAGGAAAAACAGCTTTTTTGGAACACCTTCGTATACTTGAAAATTTAGTGAAATCACATAAATAAAAAAAATTTACCCTGCAACTTTGCTTTTCAAAGTTCTTTTAAAATTATTATTTGATGATAATTTTAAGAAGTAAAAGGAAAGCAACTTGTTAAAATAAAAGGTTATAATAACTATGGAATATTTTGTTGATAAAGATTCGATCGTAAGGAAGATATGGGGGAATAGTGATACCATACTTTTCATATTTGCGGGTGCTGCAGCTGAATTCGCACTTAATAAAGCTGTAGACTGGCTTTATTTTACAGGGAAGCTGCCTTCAGATCCGCTTGGGCGGCTTTTCTCAACCGTGTCGTATGCAAGGACAATTGTATTTGCCGAACACGATGCTGCTTTACGTTCAATTGATAAAATTGCAGCAATTCACAAAGGAGTGGAGCAGGGACGTGGATTTAAAATTCCTGATTGGGCATATAGAGATGTACTTTTTATGCTCATCGATTATTCAATCAGGTCGTATGAACTATTGGAGCGTAAGCTTAGTGAAGATGAAAAGCAGGAAGTATTTAATGTCTTTTATAGAGTGGGAAGCCGTATGGGATTGCAAAGTTTGCCGAAGGATTTTAGAGAGTGGGAAATAAGTCGTCAGGAACATTTACAGAAGGATATGGTACATAGCGTTCATACTACCGACTTGTTCAGGCAATACCGAAAACATTTGGGTGATTTTAGATACAGGATAATGCTTGAATCGCAGCTACTTGTTGTTCCGGATAAAGTAAGGTATATGCTTTCTATGCGACGTTTTTCGATCTTAGCTCCATTGATTGCCGGTTATAAAATAAGCAAGAGTATGAACCTTGATAATTTAATTAAGTCGGTACTCATACCCAATAAGTATAAGAAAGAAATTGACGCACTTAATATAATTCCAACTTAATAAGAAGTATCGATATGAATGCTACAGCAACATTTTATAATCGTATAAGTATTTTATACCCCATTATAAATTGCTTTTTGAGCCCTCAAAGAAATGTACTGGTTAATGAAGTAAATAGCTGTGAACCGGGGAAATTACTTGAAATTGGAATAGGGGATGGCGTGTATTTACCTTTATATAAAGGACACAAGGTAATAGGTGTTGATATTTCGGAAGCTATGATTGCTAAAGCAAAACGTTTTGAAAGTAATGATGTGAGTTTGATGCTTATGAACGCTGAAGATCTTTCATTTCATGACAATCACTTTGATTATGTTGTTATGTCTCATTCCATTGCTGTAACAGAAAATCCGGATAGATTGATAGAAGAGGCTTATAGGGTATTAAAATCCGGAGGCAAACTATTTATCCTTAACCATTTTACGCCTGATAATGCTCTTAGATATGGAGATAATCTTTTTAAGCCGATTGCCAGACTCCTGCATTTCAGGTCTTCATTTTATCAGAAAGATATAAAAGGACTGGACCAATTTTCATTATTAAAACAGTCTGAACTTGGTTTTGGGTCTTATTATAAATTGCTAATATTTTCAAAGCCTTGAAAAAATATATACCACCCATCGTTGTATCACTACTGATATCATTATATATCTATGTTTTTTACAGAACTTCAAAAACCCTGATAAACAAAGTTATTATTGAGCTATTTTCTTATGAGGAATATATAGCTCTGAAATCGAAAATAATAACGATTTTACCTTTAAATGATTACATAGTGTTTTCTCTACCCGAAGGTTTATGGATATATTGTATAACTATACTTTCCGGGCCATTTTGCCTGATGATAGGGAAAAGAAAATATAATCTTGTATTCCTTCCTTTTATAACGGCAGTGATTATGGAACTGTTTCAGCTATTTCACATTGCAAATGGAAGATTTGACTGGATGGATATCCTCTTTTCACTCTTCTTTTGGTTGCTGGCTTTTT
Source organism: Flavobacterium suzhouense (assembly GCF_042684765.1). Taxonomy (NCBI): domain Bacteria; kingdom Pseudomonadati; phylum Bacteroidota; class Flavobacteriia; order Flavobacteriales; family Flavobacteriaceae; genus Flavobacterium; species Flavobacterium suzhouense. The sequence goes on from NZ_JBHUMD010000029.1 coordinate 122,103, forward strand.
ATCAAACCAAAACGATGGTAAAACAAAAGTTGTTCAAGCGATTAGATGCCAAATCAATATGGTGCATTTGTTGCTACTCAATAGTATATCTGGCACATGTTTTCTATTAACACCTATATAGTGTTTTACTTTTGCTCAGACGTATTAACTGCGCAGTTTTCATTGTAGTAATTAACCATCTCGACAAGTGTATGGCTGTTGAATTCTCCACTCTCCAAACGATCGTTAATTCCCTGACATTGAAAATAGGCGGTAATTTTCTTTTTATTGCTAAGTATAGCAAAGTCTTTTTCTGTAGCCCTTTTCGCTTTTATGTTTTTGGGCATTGGAGGGATTATTTTGTCATTTTTTGTGTCCCAAACGGTTACAGCTTCTGCATAAAGTGTTATTTCGCCAGGTTCAATAACCTGAAAGAGTGATGCCTGTACTCCGTCTACGTAAGTAATGTTAATGTATTCAAACGTAACAGGCGCTCCCATATCGTGAAAAACAATTTTAGCTACCGTTTCTTCATCCCAAAGTTCAGCTTGATCATCTTCAGAGACCCTGAATGATATCTTATCTTTAGGCATCCCGTAAAAAGATTCCTTAATGAATTTTATTGATGCAAAACCGGCAACATCAGTACCATCAGTAAAATACATGGTTGCCTCATGATCCTGAGCTATTGCTGAAAGTCCGTGAATGATAAAAAGGGTAGATAGTATTAATTGTCTCATTGTTGAATGCGCTTAGAGACAAATATAATCACTATTCTTTTATAACCATAACAGAAGCTTTAAATCCTGTGGCGAGATTCCACTGATTTGACATTAATTGCTTCTCATGGTCATCAATAACAGTAAATTGAGCAGTATTTGGTCCAGAAGTTCCCTGATTCATAGCTTCAAACTCAATTTTGTTAAATCCGGGCTGAAGCATTATTTGGAGGGCTTTGCTGTTGTTTGTAAGTGTAAATTCCGGTATTACAACCCTGTCGTTGACTAAAACTCTTATCCTGTCGCCGTCTTCAAGGCCGTAATCAGCTGAGAATATGGTGAAATAGTTCGATTTTGTGCGGATTTCCCCAAAACTCTGGTTACCTCGAAAGGCTTCATTTGACTCCCCTTTTTGCTGTACGCTCTGGTTTACTCTGTCCTGATATTCAGTGCCTCTGTTAACGAATTCCTCCTTTTTGATCATGCTGAATTCTTCCTTTTTCTTGGTTAAATCCGTGGCATTGTAGGTCTTAGCGGGAGGCATAACGCTCGAAGGTAAGTCAGTTTTTGCAGGGATTGCTGAAGGCGTAACTGTAGATTTAGCTTTAGGGATGGCCATTCCGCCCATAGGATTATCAATCTGGGCGAATGCTGCTGTACCTGATGTGATTAATAGCGATAATATAGCGTATTTTAAGTAACGTCTCTGCATAAAATTGAACCTTTTATAAGGGCTGTTCCTGACAAAACTAACCAAAATTTTAGAAATTTATTGCAATTAATATGCCAATTTATTGGTGTTTACGCATCTCTCTGATTTGTAATGTGTTGTTTTACAAAGGTAAAGTCACTACTTATTACGTCCGGATCTGTTTTGTTCGGCGTTCCAGTCGTCCATACTTTTATTACGGTCGCGATCATCCTCCCGGGTGATTTTCCCATCTTTAGAATAATGTGCGTTATTACTTACATTGTCGTCGGCTAAAGTTTTTCCTTCGGAGGTGTTTTTTTTATCGTTCATAGCTCAAATTTTATTTCTTAAAGTTATGAATGATATTTTGTTTTTTTGTTAAAAACGTAATAAATCCTTCTTAACGAAAAACCCGCGTGAGGGATGGCAGCGGCACCCCGCGACGAAGGAGTGGGTATAGCGAACAGCCCGACCGTAATGCAATGGAGGGCACGCCCTAATACAACAGTTCCTCTACGTTTTTCCTGATATTCTCGGCCATTTTAGTGGTAGGCAGGTCGTTAGCATCATCCCCGAAAGGTTCTTCGATTTCTTCAGCGATAAGCTCAAGGCTGGAGAGTACATAAAAAATGAACACCACGACTGGTATAACATAATAGCCCAACTGGAACACATAACCAAAAGGCAGCGTTACAACATAAGCGAAAATGAATTTCTTGATAAAAGCACTGTAGGAAAAGGGTATAGGCGTGTTTTTAATGCGTTCGCAGGCGCCACAGATATCGGTAAATGACTGTATTTCGGCGTTTAGCACAATAAGCTGTTCGCCACTAAGTTTGCCTGCCAGGTAAAGGTCGTTCAGCTTGGCCATAATCGTTTTGGCTATCTGGTTGGGTTTATGATTGTAAAGGTTTGTGGAAAGTGTTATATCGTCAAACAATTCGTGGTTTATATCAGCACTTTTAAGGTGCTGGCTTAGTACCTCAGCATAAGCAGGTATCAGCTTTCTGAACAGCTCTTTATCTTCTTTATCTTTAAGCATTACTGCCAGTTTCAGGGCGAGGTTACGGCTGCTGTTTACGAGTCCGCCCCACATACGGCGGCCTTCCCACCAGCGATCGTACGCCGTATTCGTTCTAAAAACCAGCAACAATGAAATCACAAAACCTAACATGGTATGCATTACGGTTACATTCTTTACATGACTGGTTTCGGATAGTTTAAACACTTCTATCTCAAGAAAAGCTATAAGAGCGGAGTATGCTGCTATGGCAACCATCAGTGGCAATAATTTGCCAAACGTTTCACCTTTGTGAAACCTGAAAATAAACGAAAACCATTCCTTAGGATTGTATGAAATCATATTGTGTTATTTCTTTGTTTTTAACAAATTAGATGTAAAATTAATATTGCACTTTTTGTTCTCAAAACGCCATTTTTGTGCGTAAAATTAGAGAGGGCTAAAGTGTTGTTTATCAGTAAACTAATTTTTAATGTTACTTTTCGCGACACTTTTGAGAAAGCACACAAATTTAGCAAAAATCGCATACGGAAAAATACTATATCATGACTGAAAGAATCATTTCAGTAAAGGTTAAAATTGCGGTTGTAATTTTGCAGTGTTAGTTCCGGATTGCAGTTAGCCGGAAAAGTTTAGGGAGTAATATATTTTCGCGGATTAATTTTTAATCAGCATGCATGGGTCGGTCCGGGAGAAAATCTAAAAGGCAGGCCTTTCTGAAAAGCCTGCCTTTTGTGTTCATAACCTGATGATTTCCTGCAGGTGCGCAATTGAGTACGCAAATGCTGAAAGTGTCAATCTAAGGTGCTTCACGAACAAATGTGTGGGGGCATTTTTCATAAACATTGTAATTAAATGTTATATCAAATGTAACCTCCTGTAATCACATAAAAAATTTATTGAGGTAAAAGGCCGGATTTAAGCGGTAAGCGGGATTGTTAATCTGTAAAGTGTTGAAAGCCATATAAAAAGAAAATCCCTTCTGTTTTTACAGAAGGGATTTGCATAACCAATAAGATCCTTACAAAACTATAACTTGTTATAGCACAGTATAAAGGTAGCTTATATATGATGCCTTATGTTGTGTTTTGGTGCAACTAATTTATGAAATCGTGTAATTTACAGTTTTTTAGCACTTTTGTCTATAATTTTCTGAAGTCTTTTGTCAAGATCTTCCATAAGTTCTTCAAGGGCGCTCTCACACTGTGGCATTACCTTGTTGGCATCCAGTACAGGTACACCACTAACCATCATACCTGTTTGTTTGGCATTGGCATTTTCGTTGATAGTAAATACTTTAGTGCCAAGTTTATTATACAGTGTGATATTTGTGTACGCTTTCATTTTTGTAGTTGCCGTACCGCCAACGCCAAAACCTTTGTTCATTGAGAATGAAATGTATACAAACAGTACGCCATCATAATCGGAAAATAATTTAACCATTTCCTTTACGTTCTTTTTGCCATAATAAGCATCTATAGCCTTATATCCGGCAGGTACAACATAGCGTGTAACCTCATAACCGGGTTTATATTCCGGCAGGTAGGCCTGATATGCCGCATTTTCGGTTACTGTTGTTTCAGGGGCAATGTCAAAAGGGAATTTAGGAGCGTAGTCCTTAAAGAATTTGTTGTGGTACTTGTCGATAAGGGGCTTAAGGTTGAACGTAGGATCATCCAGAAGTTCTGCGACCAGGGTAACACCGGCACCGCCTACATCCGAAAGGTCAATATTCCTGTCAGCATAAAAAGTAACAACAGCAACTTTCTTTTTAGCCTGGGCAAAGCCCGGCATGGTTACTGCCAGTAAAAGCACTGCCAGCATCATTTTAATCTTACTCATAAGTATTTGTTTAATAATTGTTTGGTTGGTGCAAAGAAAAACAATTAATACTTTATGAAGGGTTTTTAATGTTAAATTTTTTAAGTTTTTTTTAACATTAAAGTAAGTGCTTAGGCAGGACTAGAATTTCCCTCCTTTAGAGGGGTGTTGTTAGCAACGACGAATGGGTGGTTTTATCATATCCTTCCTGGTATAAAATTAACCACCCCTCCCTACGGGCACCCCTCCGAAGGAGGGGAATTCTCATAAGAATATTTACGGTAGAGTAAGCAACTTTGAGTTCCCCTCTTCTTTGGAGAGGGGTTAGGGGTGAGGCCAATTCAGAGTAAGCAACCCAAAACCCAAAACCCGAAACCCGAAACCCAAAACCAAACAACCGCGAGGTTTTAGCCGAGCTCTATCCACACCGGGGCATGGTCGCTGGTCTTTTCCCAACCGCGTACGTATTTGTCAACCTTGGCATCTTTAAGCTTGTCAACGAGTTGCGGACTCAAAAGGAAATGGTCGATGCGCAGTCCGGCATCGCGCCCGTAGGCATTGCGGAAGTAATCCCAAAAGGTATATATGGTTTCGTTAGGATAGAGGTGGCGTATGGCATCCGTCCAGCCCTGTGCGACAAGATTGTGAAAAGCAGCACGCGTTTCAGGCCTGAAGAGCGCATCGTCTACCCAGCGTTCGGGTTTGTATACGTCGCGTTCGGTAGGCATTACGTTGAAGTCACCCAGCAGGATAACGGGGATCTTAAAGTTGAGCAGTTCCTGCGCACGGTCGGTAAGGCGTTGGAACCATTTTAGCTTATAATCGAATTTAGGCCCCGGTGCAGGGTTGCCATTCGGCAGATACAGGCAGCAGATAAGGATATCATTTACCATACACTCCAGGTAACGGCTCTGTACATCTTCAGCATCACCGGGCAGCACACGGCCAACTTCCTTCACGTCCATACCGGCTTTGGTAAGTATGGCGACACCATTCCATTGCTTTTGCCCGTGCCACACCGCATCATAACCCGCCTTGTTGATTTCATCAACAGGAAACTTCTCCTGCGGGGCTTTCAGTTCCTGAAGGCATACGATATCCGGCTGTGCCTCGCCAAGCCATTGCAGCAATACCGGAAGCCTGCCATTTACCCCGTTTACGTTATAGGTTGCTATTTTCATATTCCTAAGTTAGGGAATAGTTGTGATAGGAGGAAAAGGATTAATTAAAATTTTAGAGAGTCTGTAAGCTGAATGTGTAGAATAACATGCAATTAATATAATTTTATAGAATTATTTTCATATTTTAATTTGTTGTCAAAATTTCTTAATAAGGAGTCGACTTTTGATTCAAAGATGTTAATTACCCATGGTAAAAATATTTTTAGTACTGGATAAGAATCTAATTTTGTTATTGTTAAATGAAATTCACTTTCTTTGTTATGCACAACACAATTTCTAAGTTTGTAAATGAGTTTTAATAATTTTGTCAAAAACTCTGTATCATTATCGGCAACAGATAATTTAATACCAAATTTTGACATAGTTAATTCATCTAAAACATTTCGATTAGCTTCGCTAATTGTTTGATATTGTGTTTTGAAAATACTATTTCGACCAGTAAAGAGCTCAGATATTTTATTTTTAAATATAGTCTCTTCACTGTCTTTATGGGAAGATCCAGCAATTTTATGTATATCTGTTATGAATGATCTTTCAAGATCAGCATTCTTAGCGATTTTTTTTATTTCTATACGATAAGCTATATATTCCAACTGATGATAAAATTTCAAATACCTTGTTAACAAATCGGGGCAAAAATTAGCCTCATTTATTACATCAGCTAATTCAAAAAATTGAGTAAAGTCATTATCATTATTTAAATCAGGGTCAATATTTAAAAAAAGTGGGGAATTTTTTTCATGTTTATGATTCTCATCCAGTTCAGTATGTCCTTGAGTAGACAAAAAATCGTAATACAAATATGAATAGAGATTAATAGATGATATGTTTGCTTTCTTGTTAATGAGTAAAGACAAATTATTTTTTTTGTCTCTGATCGATTTTATTAATTCTATAAGTGATACACCTTCATTATCTTTAATGATAAAATCTATAAGGGCATTAAAAGAGTTTGTAGGGTTATACTCTCCATTAATTAATTTAAAAGGAGATGAAGGACTTTGATAGTACTTTTCATTATGTAAAAATTCTATTGGTAAATGTGATCCATATGAATTTGCAAAACCAAACTTTCTATATCTCATTTTAAAATTGCTATTCTGATTATAATCAATTATTTCAGCAGTTATAATATTTGTAAAACTTTGAGTATCTCTTTCAAGAGTCTCATCATCTATTTGAAGATTTTTGAAACATTCTAAAAGGGGTTTTAAAAATATTTTATCATCACCTAATTTTGATATAACATACTCTGAAAAATCAGAAATTTTTGAAAGATCTTCGTAATTTTCATCTTTTTCTAGATTAAATACTTCAAATATTAAATCTATAAATTTTATTATTGCTTCACTAACTGTCATAATTTTAATTATATATAGTTTGACCAATTAGCTTGCTCTTCATTCAGCATGTCACAAACATACTCTTTTACTCCTGTCCTGACTACATTGCCAATATTAATTGAACGACTTGAAAGATTTTCATATGCCTTTTCAAATCCTTCTAAGTCAATGTTTCCATTTTTTACATTTTTTATGAATTGATTTTTACCCTTATTAGTTAATTTTAATAAATTTTCTCTAATTTCTTCGAATTGAGAATCACTTAAATCATTATCTATATCAGCGAGAATATTACTTACTTCTAGATAATCGGATATACCTGCAAATACTCCACTGAGAGTTGTGTCTTTGCCGAACCATTTTATTCCTTTCCCTGCGTAAGATTTTTTAAATTGATTATCAATGTCGTAAAGGGAGTTAAGGAAATTTAAGATAAAATCTTTATTAAATAATATTTTAAAAATTGGAGCATCAAAATCATCTTCGCTTTCAATTGAAAAGCCAAGATCATTTTTATTAACTCTTTTTGCCTTACCTTCATAAAATGATAGCATAGAAATTATCACTGATGAAAATAAAAAATTACCTGGTTCACGATTTTCGCCTCTTAAAGTTTTTGCTACCGTTTCTCTTTCTCGAATGATTTTTACTTTTGAATCATGATTATTAAATCGTTTATAAAAATTAAGGAATAATAGTTCAAATTGATGTTTAGGAGACACAGATTTTTGACCCAGATTTAAAAGCAGCATCTTATTAACGATTTCAATTTCTTCGAGATTAAGCCAAACATAAAAATATACTTCAAATTTTTCACAAACATCTTTTATAGATTTTATGCGATTTTCTTCTATTAATTTTCTGATGTATGAACTTTTAAATACTCCAAATTCAAAAAACAAACCTCCATCATCACTACTTTTAAATTCTCTTATGAACTCTAATGTTTTTCCATGACCTTGATTTTTAGATTTATTATATGCCTCAAAAAGTTTAATATGTGCCCATAATCGGAAAGTTCTTTGAAGACCATCAAGTATTTCAACTTTTAAAGGATCAAATTCAATATTTTCTCCCTGTTTAATTTTGTGATTAAATTGAGTTGTAAGCGTTATAACAGGGAAAGGTTCCCCATTTTCCACAGTTTTGAAAAGTTGATCGAGATAATCGTTCCTAACAATTTTTCTTTGTATTGCATATTCATAAAAATCTGTTTTTAGAGAAGTTAAGTAATCATATAAATTACCCTCACAAAGTAACCAATGCTTGTTTTTTCCTATTGACTTTGCTTTTAATATGTTTAGTTTAATCAAGTCCATAAAATTCTTTTATTTTCTGTATTAATTCTTCTTTTTTTTGATTAATTATTTTTAAATCACCTATACTTTCACGTTTAATAAAAGAACTTAGATTAATATGGTAATATACTAAATCTGATTTTGTATATATTTCAATTCCGTTTATTAAAGAGATTGTTTGGCCTATGTTAAATGCTAAACTTTTGAAAGCATTCTTATTTTTTATGTCTTCTAAATATGGTAAATGTGTTAGGTCAATATTTTTTAAATGTTCTAATCTTATAGATATTTCAGCTTTACCATTTTTTATTTCTTTGGGAATATATTTATAAAGGTTTTTACATTCCGTGTTTTTGTAAAATGTAAATATGTAAGATAGACACTTTTCAATTGCTGTATTACAATCTCTTTCAACTTTATTTAACAAAGGAAATGGGTACTTTTGTTTATGGAGATTATAGGTCTCATAAAGACTATTGTTAACCCCGTCAGGATTTCCTTTTGAAGGAATTGTGTTAGTCACAACACCATTATCAATAGTAATAATATTTATATTCCAATCGGTAGTTGAAGGATATTTTTGCTTTATATCATTGATAAGTTCTTTATCTCTTTCTATTCCTGATGCTTGAGGATGATTAATCATAACATCTATATCTAGTGAATCTTTTGAACCAAAAAAATAGTAAGGAAAATCTATTTCAATCATAACTTTATTAACCATGCATTAACTAATATAGTTTATAAAGTTAGTTAAATTTCTTACAACGTTTACGAAATATAATTCCAAATATTCTTCTTCTTGCTAATTTCAAGGAAGGCATTACGTAAGGCGGTATGCTCGGGTTTTGCCAGGGCGGCATCATCCTTAAGTATCTTAATGGCGTACTGTCGTGCCAACTGTAGTATGTCGCGGTCTTTAACGAGGTCGGCAATCTGCAGGTTCAGGACACCGCTTTGTTGCGTACCCATAATGTCGCCGGGGCCGCGCAGTTTTAGGTCAACCTCAGAGATTTCAAAGCCGTCGTTGGTACGGCACATGGTTTCCATACGTATCTTGCTGTCGTTGCTTAGTTTCTGGCCTGTCATAAGTATGCAGTAGCTTTGCTCGGCACCACGGCCCACGCGCCCGCGTAACTGGTGCAGCTGCGAAAGTCCAAAACGCTCGGCACTCTCTATGATCATCACGCTGGCATTGGGTACGTTTACGCCCACCTCAATAACGGTAGTAGCTACCATGATATTTGTTTTTCCTTTAGCAAAGCGTTCCATTTCGCTGTCCTTTTCCGAGGGTTTCATTTTTCCGTGTACAATGCTCACGCTGTATTGTGGCAGCGGGAAGTCGCGCGAAATACTCTCGTAACCGTCCATCAGGTCTTTGTAGTCCATTTTCTCGCTTTCCTGTATCAGCGGGTAAACGATGTATATCTGTCGGCCTTTGGCGATTTCCTCGCGCAGGAACGCCCAAACCTTAAGTCGGTTGCTGTCGTAGCGGTGTACGGTCTGTATGGGTTTACGTCCCGGAGGCAGCTCATCGATAACCGAGATATCCAGATCGCCATACAGGCTCATAGCCAGCGTACGTGGAATAGGGGTGGCGGTCATCACCAGCACGTGCGGCGGAATCTCATTCTTATGCCAGAGTTTGCTGCGCTGCTCCACGCCAAAACGGTGCTGCTCATCTATAATCGCAAGCCCGAGGTTTTTGAATTGTACCTTGTCTTCGAGCAGGGCGTGGGTGCCTATAATGATATGCAATTCCCCCGACTCAAGCTGCTCGTGTATGATTTTTCGTTCTGAAGTTTTAGTTGAACCGGTCAGTATTTTTATGTTGATTCCTAATGGTGTAGCCAACTCGCTTAATCCTAAAAAATGCTGATTGGCAAGGATTTCCGTTGGTGCCATCAAACACGCCTGAAAACCGTTATCCAGTGCCAGCAGCATGCTCATCATAGCAACGATTGTCTTCCCCGAACCTACGTCACCCTGTAACAGGCGATTCATTTGTGCGGGTTGCCCCATATCGTGACGTATCTCTTTGAGAACGCGTTTCTGGGCTCCCGTGAGGTCAAAAGGCAGGTGGTTATTGTAAAAGTCGTTAAAGTAAGTGCCTACCTTATCAAAAGCGTGGCCTTTTATCTTATGCTTACGGATGATATTCTTGGTTATCAGCTGTAGCTGTATAAAGAACAGTTCCTCAAACTTCAGCCGGAACTGTGCCCTTGCAAGCAAATCCTGACTCTTCGGAAAATGTATGTTGAAAAGGGCAGCGTTCTTAGGAATTAGCTGCAATTCGTTTACAAGATGTGCTGGCAACGGTTCGCTGAATAATGCCTGTGTCTCGATAAAGAGCTGCTGCATGATCTTGTTCACAACCTTGTTGGTAATGCCGCGTTGTATCAGCTTCTCGGTAGAAGGGTAGATAGGCTGCATGGCACTACGAAGGCTCTGCTCGTGTTCGGTGAGGAGTTCCATTTCGGGGTGCGCCATATTAAACACACCATTGAATGCGCTCGCCTTGCCAAACACCACATACGGCACGTTGATCTTCAGGTTCTCACGAATCCATTTTTGCCCCTGAAACCAAACGAGTTCCATTTCGCCCGTACCATCGGTAAAGGTGGCTACAAGGCGTGTGCGTTTCTCCCCAACCGATTTCAGGTTAATTACTTTTCCCACGACCTGAACCTCACTGTTGCTGTTTAGCAGCTCGTGGATCTTGTAGTAGCGGGTACGGTCGATGTAGCGGTTGGGGTAAAGATTTATGAGGTCGCCATATTTATGGATGCCCAACTCTTTCCGGAGCAGCTCACCGCGCGCCGGACCCACGCCTTTCAGGTATTCTATGGGAGTTTCGAGTAGGTTGTTCATTCAGGCTTATAGATTGAAGTACGAAGGTAAGAAAGGGGAGTCAGGTATGCAAAAAATAGTAAAAAACACCCTCTCACATTATAAGAAAATTTGTGTAAAATATAACATTTCGAAAGCTGTTAAATGTTAAATTTGTTTTGAATATTAAGAATGCCCCGATTTTTAAAACCTTATCTCATAACCTTAGAAACTCACAAATGGAAAACACTACAGTAAAAATCCTTAAAGAAAATAAAGAAGCTATTTTAGCTTTGTGGACAGAAAAACAAAAAACAGAAGACAGCTATTTTAGTTCTGATGATCAAAATGAAGATTCAGGAGATTTTACTGAAGCTTTTCTGGATGCACTGAACGATTCTAATATCGATGATAAAGATGCCAGAGGATTTGATAAAGTTCATGAGATTTTGATGGGTATCTCTATATCAAGAGCGAAAAGAGGTTTTTCTCCAAGAGAAACAGGTGTTTATCTTTTCAGTTTTAAAGAGGCTATGCTTGAGGTTTTGTCCGATAACATTGCTGATCCGTCAGTATTATATACTGATAGCCTTAAGATAAGCAAAATAGTTGATAATATGGCCATACTTACTTTTGAGGGGTACATCAAAGGCCGTGAAGATGTGATTTTAAGGCAAACGGATGAGATCGCTGAGATTTCTACTCCTGTAATCCGTGTTTGGGATGGAGTTGTTGCCTTACCTATTATTGGTACGCTTGACAGTGCACGTACACAGGTTGTAATGGAAAACCTGCTTCAGCAAATTGTTGATACCGGCAGCACTATCGCTATTCTTGATATTTCTGGTGTGCCTGCCGTAGATTCTCTTGTTGCTCAGCATTTGATCAAAACAGTTAGTGCAACACGATTATTGGGTGCAGAGTGTATTATAAGTGGTATAAGGCCTGAAATTGCACAAATTGTAGTTCATTTAGGTATAGACCTTTCGAATATAATAACAAAATCTACGTTAGCCAGTGCGCTACAAACAGCATTTGCAATGCTGCAGCTTGAAGTTAATAAAAAGAAACCAAACGTAATTAACCGTTAATATCATGGAAAGGATTCCTATTTTAAAAATGGGTGATTTTTTGCTTGTTACCATTCAGGTTGACCTTTATGATCAACTTGCGGAAAATCTTGAAACTGATTTGGTTAATTCAGTAAAAAAACACGAATCCAAAGGTGTTCTTATAGATATTTCATCGGTATCAATTATCGATTCTTTTATGGGGCGCATTTTGGGTAATATCGGTATTATGTCACGCATAATGGGGGCACAGTCGGTTATTGTTGGTATGCAGCCGGCAGTGGCTATGACACTCGTTGAACTTGGGTTAACACTCACAGGAGTTTCAACGGCACTTAATGTCGAGAAAGGCATGGAGCTTTTGCATTCAAAAATTTCATTTAATGAAGGCCTGAGCTATGACGATGACAGCACCTTTGAATAAACAGGATTTTCTAATTCTTCGCGAACAGGATGTGGTTCCTTTCAGGAATCAGGTCAAGGAAGCGGCGGTTAAGATTGGTATGGGTATACTTAACCAGACCAAACTTATTACTGCGGCCAGCGAATTAGTGCGAAACCTTCTGAAATATGGAGGCGGAGGCACTGCAGAAATCGAAACTGTCAGTAATGGCAGGGAAAATGGCATACGGCTCACTTTTACTGATAAAGGGCCGGGGATCAAAGATATTGACCTCGCAATGAAGGATGGATTTAGTACAGGAAAAAGCCTTGGACTCGGTTTGCCGGGTACTAAAAGACTTGTAAATGTTTTTGATATAAAATCAACTGTAGGAGAAGGAACTACCGTGATGATAATAAAGTGGAAGAATGGATAATAGCGTTTTTGTAAGCTATAAGATTGAAGAAAGAAGTTATGTGTCTTTTGTTAAGCGCGAAATACACAACCTTACAAATGCTGAAGGTTTTAGTGCACAAAAGATAGGGGAGATAGATATTATAATTGCAGAACTTACCTCTAATCTTATAAAGTTTGCTAAAGAAGGTGAAATGCTTTACCGTATAGGAGCAGATGATAATGGAGTATACTTTGAGGTTTATTGCATGGATAATGGTTCAGGAATAAAAAACCTTTCACGCATGATGCAGGATGGTATGTCTTCTTCTGAAACGTTAGGACATGGCCTGGGGTCTATTGAGCGCTTGAGCGATGTGTCTTCAATTTATACAAATGCTAATTGGGGTACGATAGTTTACAGTAAAGTGTATAAGGAACCTTATAATCGTAACAAAGCTAAAAAAGAATATGAGCTTGGCTCTGTTCAGGTTTGTTGTCCGGGAGAAGTTGTTTCCGGAGATGGTTTTGCAGTAAAAAGAGTAAATGGGTTGACACAATTCTTTATGGGTGACGGACTTGGGCATGGTGTTAATGCGCATGAGGCAGTACAAACAGCGATTAAGGCTTTTAATGAATGTACAGAATCCAGTCCTACAGAAATTCTAAGGTATATTCATCTCAATGTGAAAAAAACTCGTGGACTTGTGGCAACTGTTGCTTGCCTGGATCTGGAAGCTAAGCGATGGACAATTTCCGGGATAGGTAATATTTCCACAAGCCTTTATACAGGACTGAGCGTTAAAAATTATACTCCATATAACGGAATATTGGGGCTTAATATACCAAGAACAATAAACGATTCTGTTATGGCACTGGACAAATATCAGATGCTTATTATGCATTCTGACGGATTACGTACAAGATGGAATCTGACGGATTTACCCGCTATATTAAAATATGATCCTAATATAATCGCGGCTTCTATATATAAAGATAATGCCCGTTACAATGATGATATGACAATTTTTGCAGCTAAAATAAATATGTAAAATGGAAGAAATAGTACGCATTAACCTTGATAATGAAATGGATCTTATTTTGGCGCATAAACGCACCATGAAGCTGGCAGAACTTTGCGGGCTTGTGATTTCTGCCCAAACAAGGTTTGCTACGGCTGTTTCTGAAATTGCAAGATGCTCTATTGCTAACGGGGAAAATTCATGCTTAGTGCTTGGTATTAAATTTTTAAATGGGGGAAAGAAAGAAATAGGGGCTGTAATACTAGACAAAGTAAATCTGGAAGAATCTAATCCCGAAGCTTATGCTTATGCCTCCAGACTTGCCAGAGATATTGTAAAAAAGTATAGTAACGGAGTGTATGAAATATCCCTGAGTCTGAAAATACCGTATTCAGGAATTATTTCACCAGCCCGCATAAGTTCTTTTATAGAATATTTTAAAAAAGAGACTTCTTTATCTCCTTATGATGAGATACGTAAAAAGAATATTCAGCTTATAGAATTATCCGAAAAACTTAGTGATAGTGAAGCCAAGTACAGGCAATTAACAGATACATTGCCATTACTTGTATTCTCGGTTGCGGCTACCGGCGCAGTTACTTTGACTAATAAAAAAATGAAAGATGTTCTGGGTTCAGGGTTTAGTCATTTTACACAAACATCTATAGCTGCTCTTTTTCATCCTGATGATGTGGCAGTAATTGGTAATGCCTGGGATTCTGTAAAGAGAAGGGGTAGTGGTTTTTCCGGGCAGGCAAGAGTTAATATAAAGGATGAATATTTATGGCATATAGTATCGATAGTGCCTGATAATAATGAAGATGTTTCCGGATATATAGTATCGATGGTTAATATCCATGCTCAGAAACTTATAGAAGAAACGCTTAAAGATAATAAAGCATTAAGACAGGCTCAGGAAAGCCTCAAGTCTACTAATGCTGAGCTTTATAAAAAGAATAAGGAACTGGAACAGTTTGCTTATATAGCAAGCCATGATCTTCAGGAACCTTTACGAAAAATACGAAACTTTACCTCTTTAGCTGAGCGCAACCTCTCTGAAGAAGAGAAAGAGAAACTGTATTTCAACAAGATAAATTCTTCTGCCGAACGTATGTCGCGCCTTATAACCGATGTGCTTAATTATTCTAAGCTTTCTGTTGATGACAGAAGCTTTTCAGCAGTCGACCTCAATGTTGTACTTAACGAGGTTATAGGTGATTTTGAATTTCAGATTGAAGAAAAAAATGCTGCTATTACAATAGCAGAACTTCCTTTTATACAGGGTATCCCTATACAGCTAAGCCAGTTGTTTTATAACCTTATAGGCAATTCACTGAAGTTTGTTGAGGGCAAACCAGAGGTTGTTGTAAACTATGAAAAAGTTGAAAAAAACAAACATTTATATCATAAAGTATCAGTGATTGATAACGGTATAGGTATAGAAGAAAAACACCTTTCTAAAATATTTACCATCTTTAAAAGGCTTCATCACCAGAGTGAATATGAAGGTACGGGCATAGGTCTGGCTTTATGTGAAAAGATCATCGAAAATCACCACGGTAGTATTGAGATTTCAAGTATTCCAAATCAAGGCACTACTGTAGACGTTTATTTGCCTGTTTAAGGATATCGAATATTTAATTCGTTCTCCTCCCTCGGCTTCACCACACTCCCTTCTTCAGGATACCTTATACTTCCTTTGATTTCCTCAACATGTTTCGGGTCAAATTTAGGGAGCTGGAGTTCACCTTTTTCTTTCCATTGTTTTACGGTGTCTTCAGCCTGAGTGGTTTTCTCGGCAGAATTGCCTGAGTCTTTTGCAAAATAAATAGTTTGAGAAGGGTAGGCGAGTCCTGTACCGCTTTTATCAATGATATCTAAAATACGAAGCAAAAGATCTTCCTGTACTTCCTGTGAGTCGTCAAAGGTATTGGCTTCAATATATGAAGTAACCTCAACTTTCATGGCATCTGCTGTAATGCCTGTAAAGCGTACGATTGGGGGGGTATTTAAGATTCCGGGGTGAGAATACAGTAATGCTCTAATTTCAACTAACAGAAATCGTAATTGGTCCGGTGTGGTTTCCATCCTGAATGTAAGAACAGGATTGAACAAAAAGCGATCACGGTGCGCATAATTCTCTATTTTACTCGAAGCGAGTTCGCCATTAGGAATGGTTACTATTGTTCGTGCCTGAGTACGAAGCATTGTAGATCGCATTCCAATGCTTTCTACAGTTCCTTTGATGTCACCTACCTTACAAAAATCTCCAACACGCAATGGCTGGTCGGCAATAAGCGAAACACTTCCAACGAAGTTTTCCATGGTTTTTTGTGCTCCCAATGCTAATGCGATACCACCAATACCCAGTGCTGCAAGTCCTGCGGTAACGTCAACGCCTATTGCGCCTAGTATGGCAATAATTCCGGCAATTACAATTGCAGCTTTCGTTGTGCGCCTCAGGAAGAGTATTACAGATATGGCAGAGATACGCCCTCTTTCGGTCATTCTCCTTTTAGTATAAATACTAAGAAGATCGGCAAGTCTCCATAAAAGCATCAAAAACGATACGATGGCTATGGTAACGATAATTACACTAAAACGCTGGCGGACTATAATCGAAATCCCCATACGTTGTGTTGCACTTATAAAAATCCATACTGCAAGGTATAAGCGCACAGGCAGGTTGAATGCTTCTATAATGGCGGTTATCTTTTCGGTACGGGCTTTTGGCCATACTAATGTCAGGATAAAACTAATTAGTGAAACAATACCCCAGGCAACCATATAGCATAGTAATGTCATTACCACAACCACAAGCCAGTGGCCAACCGGAACTCCGCCAAGCTTACGTTCTTTTAGTGTAGTGGGTAAAATCCTGTCTAAAAAGGTGTCATCGTCAATAGTAGCGTTGGCAATGGCACTAACGGTTTCATCGGAGAATAACCAAAGCGCCGGTTTATCATCCTCAGATTGATTTTCGAGATAGATATTTATGACAGTATTATTGGTAGTAATGGTGCCTACTTTGTCAATGCCCGGAGGTAGGTCATCATCGGTTTTTCCACTTTCTTTATTGCTTATGGATGATGTTACTTCCATGTCACCTTTCTGATCCAGTAAGCGCTGGAATGCCTGTGCTATGCGGATCCTTTCTTTTTCTTTTCTGTAGGAACGCCTGCTTAACACCAGGTACTGACTTGCCCTGACATATTTTTCTTCCGAAATCGCTTTTATAAAACCGTTTACGGTACCCTGTGGCGTACGTCTGCCTAATGAGTCCGGTTCAGTTTTAGGGGTTTCCTCAGTTTGCGATTTTGTAGCACTCAATAACTGGGCTGCTGCATTATAGGGTAAAAGGCTCAATACTACTAATGCGATAATAGATATTGTTTTTGGCAGGCAAGGTCTCATAAGGATGTAATAAGGGTACGATAGCTATAAATTTATGAAAATATAACGGTCATGATAAAGTTTTTAACGAGAAGTTGAGAAAATAAAGCATTGTCTATGCTTTGCCAATTGTGTAGCTTTGTATAAATATCATTCCCTTATATGAGATACTTTCTTTTACTGCTGACTACTGCACTAACCTTCGCACAACAAACCAAAAAGGTTGATTTTACTACAGTTAACGCTGACCTGACTTTTGATGTTGCTCAAAAGAAAGTTATGGGGAAGGTTAATTATGCCTTTGAGGTTCTTGATAAAAAGATCGACACCATTTTTATCGACGCAAAGAACATGCAGTTCAGCGATGTGAAGATCAACGGAAAGAAAGCAGGTTGGGTTAACTCAGCGAATGCTTTAAAATTATATAAAGAGTTTAAGAAGGGAAAAAATACGGTTGAATTCAATTATACCGCCCAGCCTAAGCAGACACTATATTTTGTAAAAGATGGTCAGGATGTCCAGTTATGGACTCAGGGGCAGGGCAAGTATACCAGTCACTGGCTGCCAAGCTTTGATGATGTTAACGAAAAGGTTATTTTTAATATATCTGCTTTATTTGATAATAATTATACTGTGCTATCTAATGGAGAACTTAAAGATAAAATTATAAAAGGAAATGACCAGCAATGGATTTATAAAATGGAGAAACCCATGAGTAGCTATCTCGTTATGCTGGCTATAGGCAAGTACAGAAAATGGCAAATGGGAACTGCTTCTAAAACTCCGTTGGAATTTTACTTAAGGGAACAGGACAGTAGCATGTTTGCGACTACTTACCGTTACAGTTGGGATATTTTTGATTTTTTTGAGAGGGAGATAGGTTTTAAATATCCATGGAAAGTTTATAGACAGGTTCCTGTGCTTGATTTTTTATATGCCGGCATGGAGAATACAACTTCAACTATTTTCGCTCAGGACTTTGTGGTAGATTCCATAGGCTTTAATGATCGTACTTATACCAATGTAAATGCCCACGAATTGGCACATCAGTGGTTTGGTGATATTGTTACTGCCGAAAATGGTAAGCATCACTGGCTTCAGGAAGGTTTTGCGACTTATTATGCACTATTGGCTGAACAGAAGCTTTTTGGGGATGATCATTTCAATTACGAAATGTACCAGATGGCAGAGCGTTTACAGCAGGTAGCAAAAACTGATACTATTCCGGTAATGAATGAGAAGGCAAGCAGCTTGTCTTTTTATCAAAAGGGCGCCTGGGCACTACATGTATTGCGAGAAGGTGTAGGGTATGAGAATTTTCAAAAAGCAGTAAAAAACTACCTCGAAAAATATGCCTTTACCAATGTAAATACCGATGAGTTTCTGGTTGAAGTTAATAAGATAAGCGACTATGACACGAACAATTGGAAGAAGCGCTGGCTTGAAACCGGAGGCTTTGAAGTACATGAGGCTATAGAATTGCTCAAAAAGAATGGGTCAATGGCATTGTATTTTGAACTGGGGGAATTGATGGACAATACCTTTGAGCAAAAGAAAGAAACATTTATACAGTTGCTAAGGTCAAATGCGTATTATGCTTTGAAGGAAGAGGCAATATACCAGACGGCTGAAGTGCCTTTTGAACAGAAAGCTGATTTTATCCGCCTTGCAATGCAGAGTAAGGATTTAAGGATTCGTCAGGCGGTAGCACGAACAGTTACCAGTTTTCCGGCAAGCTTTACTGATGAATACAAAACCTTTCTTTATGACGAATCATACATTACCCGTGAGATTGCGATTAATGTACTATGTAAAAACTTTCCGGACCGTAAGGCTGAGTTTTTAGAGGTAGGTAAAGACTGGGTTGGTTTTAACGATATGAACCTGCGTATATTATGGCTTACTCTGGCTTATACAGCTAAGGATTACCGTACACAGGAAAAAGAAAGTTTTTATGGTGAACTCCTCAGATATGCTGCTCCTGAATATGAAAGCACTGTACGTACGAATGCATTGGCAAACCTGATATATATTGGCAAACCTGATCCTGTAGTTTTGCAAAACCTTGTAAATGCAACATTGCACCACAAATGGCAGTTTGTAAAGTTCGGCAAAGATAATATCCGTAAGCTGTTGAAGAAAGAAGGGTATCGTCAGCAATTTGAAAACTTATTGCCATCATTACCCGAAGCTGAAAAGAAAAGTCTTGAAAAGTTATTAGCAGAGAAGTAATTATTCATAGATAGATGCGCCTTTAAGAATATCCGCAAATACCTGCCAACTCGCCTTATCAGCATTTATAGCTTGATTTGTATTTTTATAATATCCATCAATGTCTTCAGTATATCTTAACATAGCTTCCAGAAAATCAGAAAGTGAGATGTTTTCCCATTCTTGTGGATTGGTCTGAAGATGTTGATGCAGAAGTTCCAGAAAATGTATAAATGATTTTCGGTCTGTTATATTAGTATCCATAGTTTAAAAGTTACATAGGCAACAAATCACAAAACCAGAACTGCGATTTGAAGCCATTACTGTCATATTCTCTCATTATAACCTCACCTTTAGTAAACTGTATAGACTGCTTAAAATAGGGTCCATCAAAGCAAAAGGTATGGAACTCGCCATTCTCTCCACAGATGTCTACATCTTCCGGCAGATCATTAATAAAATCATGGTCTATAATACGGCCAACAAACGAACTGTCAAGTTTGCTACCATCTACGCAAACGGTAATGGCTTTAAAACCCAAATCTATGAAATTTGTAAGTAATTCTTTTGTGTCTTTTTTCCACAGCGGAAAAACAGTTTTAATGCCGTAAGGCTCCAGTTGTTTTTCGCGGTACGCTTTCAAATCTTCAAGAAAT
Source organism: Flavobacterium suzhouense (assembly GCF_042684765.1). NCBI lineage: Bacteria > Pseudomonadati > Bacteroidota > Flavobacteriia > Flavobacteriales > Flavobacteriaceae > Flavobacterium > Flavobacterium suzhouense. The sequence goes on from NZ_JBHUMD010000029.1 coordinate 142,112, forward strand.
ATATCACCAAAGGCAGTACACTCATAGCCATCAGCTAATAATACGGAAACTGTTTCTTTCATTAGCGCTTCATACTCGGCATTGGTAGGATGAGGAGGAAGTTGGATAATTTTTGCAGGAATGCCAAGGGCTTCTGTCTGTTGTTGTAAAAGTTCCTTACGAAGTCCATGCATGCTCACCCTGTCATATTCTGAACTTACGGATGTCAGCAGGCAATCTATACTATAATTCTTATCCTGTAACAGGTAATATAATGCCAGTGTACTGTCTTTACCGCTACTCCAGTTAAAGTACGTTTTTATGGGTTGGCTCATTGTTATAAAAAAAAGCATCCTGAGATGCTTTAGGTTATGATTTTTGCGATGTTATAGGTTACTGCACCCTGTCTTATTGTAAGTTTGTCTGTTTCAAATTTTACAATTTCAATTTGTTCACCTTTAGAATCTTTATGTTTAAGTTCAATTTTACCGTTAACAATTTTCCATGTTCCGGATGTTTTGCTTTTTCCTAAAAATACAGTAAACCTTCCATCAGGTCCAAATTCAAGATTTAGGTCTTTAAAGCTCTTTTGGTAGGTTTCTGTAATAGACGGACTTAAATCTGCAGCATTTGGTACACCATCATACTTCCATGTTCCTATAAGTTCTGCATTAGTCTGTGCAAATGAAGCTATAGAGGCAAAAGTGCATACTATAAGTATAAAAAGTGATTTTTTCATATTGGAGATTTTAAGTTGATTCATACAAACATAATAAAAGCATCCGCTACTACGAATGTATTTCGATATAATATATGATTTACTCGCTCCAAAGCCCGGATACCTCATTCTTAAGGTGGGCAATGGCAACACTGCTCGGACTTTGCTTGTCGAAAAGATTCTTTAATAGTGTTTCGCGCAGTTCCTGCGCTGTTGCGATTGCAGGATCAGCAGTCGTTTTTCGTACCATCTGTATGGTAGCATTCTTGGCAGTAGTAACAATGTCCCAGCTTTCAGAAGAGATATAGATCTGCTGTGAAAGATTGTGCTCATATTCTACCTCAATTTGTGATACAAGGTACTCTTCATAATCGTGTTTGTTTGATGACTGAGGAGTTATTCTTATGAGAATCTTTGCAGGGTTTATCCTTTCAAGGAATAAAGTAAGTCTTTCATACGCTTGTAAGCGAAGCGGTAATGCGTTCTTTTGTGCTTCTTTGTGTATAAGGTAACGGCGACGGCCTTCTTCGTTACGGGTATGCATGCTAAAAAAGTAGTAAGCAACTCCTCCTGTTATAAGTGCCGGAAGGGTATAAAAAGCAAGTTCAATAATTTTGTCTGAGCTCATAGGTTTATAGTAATGTGTTTTTGGTATAACGTTACAATAGGGTTTCAAATTGCAGAAGCGAAAATAAGGAAATAAGTTTTTTCCGTAAGTGTGCAATTCAAATAATTTGCAATTATATTTGAGGATAATCCTACTCAATCATGAAAAACAAAAGGATAGTATTTTTAATTGTCAGTTTTATTACTATAGTAACGGGTCTCTTCATCAGACTTAAAAAGCATTGGTTTCCTGATATTGTGAATCTTTACCTGGGCGATATATTGTATGCATTTATGATGTTTTATATCGTCAGTTTTTGTGTGCCTCATAAAAATATAAAAGCAAGGGCTGTTACAGCATTGCTTATCTGTTATTGCATTGAAACATTACAGCTCTATCAGGCTGATTGGATCACTGCAGTCCGGCAGACCATTCCAGGAAGACTGGTGCTAGGCTCAGGTTTTTTGTGGAGCGATATACTGGCATACTCTATTGGTATAACAGCAGCTTTTCTTTTTGAAAAATTTATGTTTTTCAAAGGAAGACCAGAGGATAAGAATATCAGCTAAAATAGCTATTTTTGCGTTGTAAATTGTAGAAATGGATATTCGTAGTTATATAAGCCAGTTAAATGAAGCCCAGCAGGCACCAACGCTGCAAAAAGACGGTCCGATGATCGTTATTGCGGGTGCAGGTTCGGGAAAAACCAGAGTACTTACCCTTCGTATCGCTTACCTGATGAGTCAGGGAGTGGATGCATTCAATATTCTTGCACTGACCTTTACCAATAAGGCAGCAAAGGAGATGAAGAAACGTATTGCCGACATTGTAGGTAACTCGGAAGCTAAGAATCTTTGGATGGGTACATTTCACTCGATTTTTGCTAAAATTCTTCGTTTTGAGGCTGACAAACTGGGGTATCCGTCAAACTTTACGATTTATGATTCTCAGGACAGTGTTCGTCTTATCAGTTCTATCATTAAAGAAAAACAGCTTGATAAAGATGTTTATAAACCTAAACAGGTTTTAGGACGTATTTCTTCGTATAAGAACAGCCTTATTACTGTTAAGGCTTACTATAACAATCCTGAATTGCAGGAAGCTGATGCGATGTCTAAAAAGCCACGTCTTGGTGAGATTTACGAAGCTTATGTAGAGCGTTGCTTTAAAGCCGGAGCAATGGATTTTGATGACCTGTTGCTTAGAACCAACGAGCTTCTTAATCGTTTCCCGGATGTACTTGCGAAGTATCAGGATCGTTTCCGTTATATACTGGTAGATGAGTATCAGGATACCAACCACTCGCAGTATCTTATCGTTCGTGCGCTCTCAGACCGTTTCCAGAATATTTGTGTGGTTGGAGATGATGCACAGAGTATTTATGCTTTCAGGGGAGCGAACATCAATAACATCCTGAACTTCCAGAAAGATTACGAGAATGTACAGATGTACCGACTTGAACAAAACTACCGCTCGAGCAGGAATATTGTAGAAGCGGCAAATGCCATTATAGATAATAATAAAACCAAGCTTGATAAGGTGGTTTGGACTGCCAATGATGAAGGTCCTAAAATCAAAGTGCATCGCAGCCTTACCGATGGTGAGGAAGGTCGTTTTGTTGCCAGTACCATTTTTGAACAAAAAATGCAGCACCAACTGACCAATAATAAGTTTGCTATTCTTTACCGTACTAATGCGCAGTCACGCGCTATGGAGGATGCCTTACGTAAACGTGATATTCCGTATCGTATTTATGGAGGTCTGTCATTCTATCAGAGGAAAGAGATAAAGGACATATTGGCTTATTTAAGGCTGGTAATAAACCCTAAGGATGAGGAGGCACTTATTCGTGTTATTAATTATCCTGCAAGGGGAATAGGGGATAGTACGGTTGAGAAACTTACAGTGGCAGCTAATCACTACGGTCGTTCTATTTATGAAGTGATGGAGAACATTGATCGTATAGATCTTAAGCTAAACAGTGGTACTAAAAATAAGCTGAATGACTTTGTAACTATGGTTAAGAGTTTTCAGGTAATTAATGAATCGCAGGATGCATTTTTCCTTGCAGATCACGTTACCAAAAAAACCGGACTTATCCAGGAGCTTAAAAAAGACGCAACACCCGAAGGTATTGCCCGTATAGAAAATATTGAGCAGTTACTAAGTGGTATCCGTGACTTTATTGAGGGGCAAAAGGAAGTTGACGGTGCCCGCGGTGCCTTGTCTGAATTCCTTGAGGATGTTGCCCTGGCGACTGATATGGATAACGATACAGGTGATGATGACCGTGTAGCACTTATGACCATTCACCTTGCAAAAGGGCTTGAGTTCCCTCATGTATTTATAGTAGGGATGGAAGAGGATCTTTTCCCGAGCGCCATGAGTATGAATACCCGTAGCGAACTGGAAGAAGAAAGACGATTGTTCTATGTGGCTCTTACACGTGCAGAGCATCAGGCATATTTAACCTATGCACAGTCTCGTTATCGTTGGGGTAAACTGGTAGATAGTGAACCTTCACGCTTCATTGAAGAGATTACCGATAAATACTTAGAATACCTTACACCGGCTGAGTCGAATTATAAATACAAGCCAATGATTAATGCTGATATCTTTGGTGATGTAGATAAATCCAAACTAAGGCTAAATAAGCCAACCAATACAGCTCCGCCCAAATGGGTTACTGATAATGAGCCTAAGCCGGATATTCCTATCCGTAAGCTAAAGCCTATGAATAGCAATGCACCTGTTTCATCAGGGCCTGCAATGCCGGACACCAAACTGGTAATAGGTAATGTAGTAATGCATGAACGTTTTGGTAAAGGCAAGGTCTTAAATCTGGAAGGTGTTGGTGCCGACAAGAAAGCTGAAATTCACTTTGAAGTTGGCGGTATCAAAAAGCTATTATTACGTTTTGCAAAGCTGGATATACTTAGTTAGTATTCTTTTAAAATTATAAAAAACCTGATTTCACATTGAAGTCAGGTTTTTTTATTTCTATAACTCAACTTTAAGAAAATATTAATAGTTTGTTTTTATACTATATTTTTTAAAATAAGTATATTTGAATACTAATTTTATTGGTATGAATTATACTTTGTTAAAAGAAGTTGTACAGCTTTTGGAAGAATTTGAAGTTTCCGAAACATCTAAGAATCATTCTCAGGATTTAGAAGGATTTAAAGGATGGATTGCTGACTCATTTATTCAGGATGAGAAGAAATATCCGGAACCTGAATGGGAAAACAAAGCTAATGGACGTACTCCTGAAAGTGCTATATCTACAATGCTTGTGCATATGAGCAGGTATGCTAAAATGTATTCCAAATCCGCTATATCAGACTCTTCTTTTTCTACTCAGGAAGATTTTATTTATCTCATAAATCTTAATGCATTGGGAGCGATGTCCAAGATTGAATTGATTAAAAAGAATATTCAGGACAAGCCAACAGGTATGCAAATCATTGGCAGACTTATCAAACAAGGCTGGGTGGTTCAGAGCAAATCTGATAATGATAAAAGAAGTAAATTAATAAGCATTACCGAAAAAGGTCGGGAAGCTTTGGATGCACAGATGGGAAAAATACGGCACGCAACTTCAATAGTTTCAGGAAATCTGAATTATATGGAGAAAATGGAGCTAATAAGAATACTTAATAAGCTTGAAGATTTTCATAATCCAATATTCAATAGCAATATTTCTGTGCCTGAATTGCTTGATGAGGTAAATAATAATTATTTACAAATTCAAAATTAATAGTATGCCTAACAAGATCGCGGTTATTGGTTCCGGTATTTCAGGTCTTTCTGCAGCAGCTTATCTGGCTAAATCAGGAAACGAGGTTCATGTGTTCGAAAAGAATAGTACACCTGGAGGACGTGCAAGGCAGTTCCACACTAATAATGGTTATACTTTCGATATGGGACCAAGCTGGTATTGGATGCCGGATATAATTGAAGATTTTTTCAAAGATTTTGGCTATAATTCTAATGATTTTTATGAATTGGTACGACTTAATCCTCAATTTGAAATGATTTTTGCAGATGGTAAACTCAGTTTGCCTGATAGTTATGAAGATATGCGTCTTCTTTTTGAGAAAATTGAGTCTGGTGGAGCAAAACAACTTGACCGTTTCATGGAATCTGCAAAATATAAGTATGAAATAGGTATGCGCGACTTTGTCGTTAAACCCTGTCTTTCATGGTTTGAGTTTATATCTTTAAAAATCGCAAAAGGTGCATTAAAACTTGATTTGCTTTCTGATTATCGCTCTTATGTAAAAAAGCATTTTACTAATCCAAAACTCATAGCTTTAATGGAGTTTCCGGTAATATTTCTTGGTGCATCACCCAAAAACATACCGGCACTTTACAGCCTTATGAATTATGGAGGGTATATGCTTGGTACGCACTATCCCATAGGAGGATTCTACGAGTTGGTTAAAGCGATGAAGTCTGTTGCAGAAGAACAGGGAGTTAAGTTTCATTTTGAAGCTAATGTAGATAGGATAATAACAGTTGATAATAATGCTACAGGGATTTCAGTTAATGGAGAATTTATAGAATTTGACAGCATAGTGTCTTCCTCGGATTATCATCATACAGAAACGCTTCTGGATGCTAAGTACCGAAACTATAACGAGGAGTATTGGGAGAGCAGGACTTTTGCACCTTCATGTCTTATCTATTATCTGGGTTTTAATCACGTTATACCAAACCTAAAGCATCATACATTGTTCTTTGAAAACGATTTTGATTCGCATATTGCTACTATTTACGGAGATAAAAAATGGCCAAACGAACCGCTGTTTTATTCGTGTTGTCCTTCAAAGACCGATAGTTCTGTAGCACCTCAAGGACATGAAAATGTATTTTTATTAATGCCATTGGCAATCGGTATAGAAGATGAGGAGGCAATAAGGGAAAAATACCTTGAAGAAATGGTATCAAGACTTGAGAGGCATACTGGTACTACAGATTTGTTATCAAAAATAGATTTTAAAAGAAGTTATTGCGTTAGCGATTTTGTTAGTGATTATAATGCTTACAAAGGTAATGCTTATGGGTTGGCCAATACTTTAAAACAAACAGCCGTTCTTAAACCCTCAATAAAAAATTCTAAATTGAAGAACCTGTATTATACCGGTCAGCTTACGGTTCCCGGCCCCGGAGTACCACCTTCGATTATTTCAGGAAAAATAGTCGCTAAAGAAATTAATAAACAAACACCATCCCGCTATGAAAAAACTATTTGATGAACTTTCGCATCAGGTTAGTAAGGCTACAACCCAAAAATACTCCACAAGTTTTTCGTTGGGTATTATGGCCCTTAAACCAGAGATAAGACCGGCTATTTATGCTATTTATGGATTTGTACGTTTGGCGGATGAAATAGTGGATAGCTTTCATGATTATGATAAAGAAGCTCTAATAGCCCGTTTAAGGTTACAGACAACTGAAGCTCTTAATGAAAAAATCTCACTAAATCCAATCCTTAATTCATTTCAGGAAACAGTTCATAAATATCAAATTGGTCTTGATTTGATAGATCAGTTTTTGAAAAGTATGGAAATGGATCTTAATCCGGTTGATTATAATACCGAACTGTATAAGGAATATATTTTGGGGTCGGCTGAGGTTGTTGGGCTTATGTGTCTAAAGGTTTTTGTAGAGGGATGCCAGGAAAAATATGATGAGTTAAAGCCTTTTGCAATGAAGTTAGGATCGGCGTTTCAAAAAGTAAATTTCCTAAGAGATCTTAAAGATGATTATTCAGTTTTAGGGCGCACTTATTTCCCTAATGTTGATATGAATGAATTTAATAATGAAGTAAAATGCTGTATTGAGAAAGAAATAAAGCAGGAATTTGCAGAAGCGCTTATCGGTATAAAGAAGTTGCCGGTTTCATCTCGTTTTGGGGTTTATCTGGCGTACAGATATTATCTGTCGCTTTTAAAGAAAATATGCAATACTCCGGCTCAGCAAATTCTAAATGCCCGTATAAGGATACCTAACACGCAAAAAATTTCATTGATGATGAGAAGCTATGTAAAATATAAAGTAGCTAATGTATGAGGATCTTTTGTGTATTATTGTGTAGTTTAGTTTCAGTTGGTTACTCACAGGAATTGGAGGACGTGCGATATAAGTATTCGCAAGCGGCAACTAATAAGTTATTGTGCAAAGAAATGATATATAAACTTAGAAATGATAGAGAGCCAATCAGGATTGCTTATTTGGGGGCGTTTCAAACTATTTGGGCTAAACATACGCTAAACCCATTCGAAAAACTAAAAACTTTTAAGGAAGGTAAAGCAAATATTGAAGAGTCTGTAGCTCAGTCTCCGTCTGATATGGAAATACGTTTTATAAGACTTTCGGTCCAGCTTAATGCCCCTAAATTTCTTGGATACAGCAATAATATTGAAGAAGACAAAAAAATCATCAGGCATTGTGGTTCAGAGATAAAATCAGAAACACTTCAGAAGATGATTAATGAATGTATTAAATTAAAACAATAATGGAATTCCTTATTATACTTCCCGTGTTTCTTATTATGGAAGGCCTTACGTGGGTTATTCATAAATACGTGATGCATGGATTTCTTTGGGTCTTACATAGAGATCATCATGATCATAGCTCTGAGAACCATCTGGAACGTAATGATTATTTCTTTGTAATTTTTGCTATACCAGCTATTGCGTTAATGTATATAGGTGCAGTTCAGGGATATAATTACTTGTTTTACGTTGGATTAGGGATTACAATTTATGGGATGGCCTATTTTTTTGTCCATGATATATTCATACATCAAAGAATTGGTTTTCTAAAGAAAACAAAAAATCCTTATTTATTAGCTATCAGGCGCGCTCACAAACAACATCATAAACATACGGGGAAAAATGATGGTGAATGTTTTGGGTTTCTTTGGGTTCCTGTAAAGTATTTTAAAATGTATTTTAACAAAGACAATAAATGAAACCATACACTTATTTGCTCATTAATTTCCTGACTATTGTTGTCTGTTTTATATTCTCATTTCATCCAAAGATAAGATTTGATAAATATTTTGGTTCTTTTATAAAAGCCAGTATAATTGTAGCAATTCCCTTCTTAATTTGGGATGCTTGGTTTACACATTCAGGAGTGTGGTGGTTTAATCAGGATTATGTTTTAGGAATAAGTATAATTGGGATGCCTGTTGAAGAATGGTTTTTTTTTATTTGTATACCATTCTCCTGTGTTTTTACATATTATTGCCTTCTAAAGTTTTTCGATTTAAAGTGGGCTGAGAAATTGAGTAAACTAATAATCTTCGTAGTACTAACAGTAAGCATTACGAGTTTATTTATTTTTTACAATAAAATATATACGGCAGTTACGGCAATAGTAACAATTGTTACTGTTGCTTATTTAGGTCTGATTGCCAGATATGAATTATTTGGCAGGGCTTCCCTGATATATCTTATATTAATGCTAGGATTTGTTCCTGTAAATGGAACCCTTACAGGTACAGGACTTGAAAGTGCGATTGTAAATTATAATTCTGAGGAAATAATTGGGTTACGTATACTTACAATCCCGATTGAAGACTTTATTTACGGCTACATTATGTTTTTGTTGAATATTTACATTTTTGGATTACTAACAAAGTTTCCTTTATCAATTCACACCAATGCTGATTCAGGTCTTTAATTACAATTTAAAGGAGTGCCTTGTTCTTTAAGTTTGCTAACAATTTCGGTAGTATCGGAGAGATTGACGAATTCAAATTTAGTATAAGAGTAGAAGTAGTTATAAACTTCCTTTCTAAGATCATATTTTCGATTATAATCAGCACTGTTAAGGCCAACATAAATTGTAGGTGTTTTAGATGCGATGTATAATGCTGCAATAGGATTGGCTGTTAATCTTCCTTTTCTCTCGACATTTTTTTTAAGGCATTTAGTAAGTTCTGAGAGTGTAGATTTGTCCAAATCGCGGAATAGGGTAGATGTTTTACGGATAATAACCTTTCCTTTTAAAAAATCTTCTTTACTGAGATTTGTATAAACATCATCGGTTATATTGTTGCCCTTTCTGTTTTTTGCTGCAACCCTATATACATATACAGGACCGAAAGGTAATCCCCACCATCCCCATATTAGATTGATGAGGTTGTATTTAGCATAATATCTTTTAGAATCACCTTTTTTTACAAAATAAATCTTTGATACTGCACGACCGGGAGCAATTATAGGTCTGGGGATTACATATTCATAGTATATGAACTGCGCACCATTTTCCCGTTGGTCCATGATGCTTTCAAAGGTTTCGCCCTTTGGAATTTGTAATTTGTAAACATGCTCTTTCATAAGGTGTTGGTTGGCAGTGTACAAACAAATATAATTAATTGTTTTTTTATTTTCAATACCTTTTGACTGTTTGAAAAACAGCTTAAAAAACACTGTTGATGAAACATTGAGTTTAATCGTTTTATATAAAAAATGAGCCCGGTATTAAACCGGGCTCATTTTTAATTATAATCTTTGTTTTAGATTGTAGTATCGAACTGACTAACCAAATGCTATTAAAATTGGTTTATCGTTTTACGTATAGCAACCAGTTTTTGCATTAATCCTTCAAAATAATCAAGGTGAAGCATGTTAGCGCCATCACTTTTTGCATTAGCCGGATCAAAGTGTGTTTCGATAAAAATACCGTCAACACCTACAGCAATTCCTGCTTTAGCGATTGTTTCAATCATATCAGGACGTCCGCCGGTAACACCTACTGTCTGGTTAGGTTGTTGTAATGAGTGTGTAACATCAAGCACAGTTGTTGCATATTGCTGCATTGTAGGTATTCCTCTGTAGTCAACAATCATATCCTGGTATCCGAACATGGTACCGCGATCGGTAACCATTACGTTTTCATTGTTAGAATCCAATACCTTTTGAACAGCATGTTTCATAGCCTCAGGGCTCATAAACTGACCTTTTTTAAGGTTAACTGTCCTTCCTGTCTCGGCAGCAGCTACAACAAGGTCGGTTTGACGAACAAGGAAAGCAGGAATCTGAAGTACATCAACATATTGTGCGGCCATAGCAGCATCTTGTTCTGTGTGAATATCAGTAACGGTTGGCACACCAAAAGTTTCCGATACTTTGCGAAGTATTTTTAAAGCCTTTTCGTCTCCAATACCGGTAAAGCTATCTACACGCGAACGGTTCGCTTTTTTGAAAGAACCTTTAAATACGTAAGGAATTTGTAGTTTGCTGGTAACCTCTACGGTTTTTTCAGCTATGCGAAGCGCCATCTCTTCTCCTTCAATGGCGCATGGGCCAGCAAGAAGAAAAAAATTACCGCTGTCAGTATTTTTAATTTGTGGTATATTATTTAAGTTCATTGTTGTGTTATAATTTGGTGCAAAGATAACGATAAAAAACCATTGCTGTATACAAAGACAATCGAGAGAATCTATGGTGTTATAGTTCGAATTGTGAAGCCCTGAGGAGCTACAACTTTTCCTTTTTCATAAAGATTAATATAGATACGTTTTGGTTCATTTAATCCTTCCCAGGTTACCTCATAAACATCAAGAAGACCTGCACCTGCATCAAATTTCTTAGTAGGAAAGGGGCAACAGCTTTCTATTTTAGTATAAGTTAATTTTTCGCCTTTTGGTCCTGCAAGAGCACCAAAATAACGCTGAACATTTATTTCACCGGTTGCCAGCGGAAGAAAACCTAGGTTTACAGGATAATCCTGATCATAGCCATATTTTTTATCCTTGCTTATTTCTGTAATGATAAATGTTTTTTCTTTACTCAAAGCGGGCATGAGTGCAGTGTCATCTATATTTTGTATTGTGTTTCTTGTACTAACGCAAGATGTAGTTGCAAGTGCTAAAGCCATAAGGCCAGCGAACAGTTGTTTTTTCATTGATGGTTAATTGTTGATCAAAAATAGTAATTTTTTGGTTGTCTGTTACCGGTTGATGGTTGTCAGAATCTGTAGTAAGAGTCTTTTATCTATTATCGCAAATCTATTATCGCAATACTAACTAAATCGTTACTTTTGTGAAAAAAATAAAATAACATGGAGAGTTTATATGGTACCTGGCCGTGGTATGTGTCGGGATTCCTTATTGGGGGCGTAATGCTTGCCCTATTGTATTTCGGAAAAACATTCGGAATGTCATCGAATCTACGTACAATGTGTACTATGCTTGGTGCGGGAAAAACATCAGAGTTTTTTAAATTCGACTGGAAAACACAACGCTGGAACCTTACAGTTGTACTTGGTGCCATGATAGGAGGATACATCGCAGTTAACTTTCTAAGTGACCCTGCGCAAATGGTACAGATTAATCCAAAAACTGTAACAGAACTTCAGGCGATGCATATTGATGCTCCTGAAGGTAAGCTACTTCCTGATACCCTTACAAGTAAAAAAGCTCTTCAGTCGCCTAAAATATTGGGTATATTATTACTTGGTGGTCTACTTGTTGGTTTCGGAACTCGTTATGCCGGTGGCTGTACTTCAGGTCATGCTATTACCGGATTAAGTAACTTGCAGTTACCATCACTTATAGCAGTAATCGGATTTTTTATTGGTGGCCTTGTAATGTCATGGCTGCTGTTACCATTATTCTTTAATTAAGATCATCTCATGAAGTTTATAAAATTTTTACTTGTAGGTATAGTATTTGGTATAGTACTAACCAAATCGGAAGCGGTATCGTGGTATCGTATTTATGAGATGTTTCATTTCCAGTCATTTCATATGTTCGGGATCATTATGACTGCTGTTGTGGTTGGTGTGGTTGGTGTGCAAATTATTAAGCGTACTAATATGAAAGATATTACCGGATCACCAATCGTAATTCCTGATAAAGAAAAAGGTTTTACAGGATATCTTGTAGGCGGTACATTGTTTGGTTTAGGATGGGGACTTATCGGTACCTGTCCGGGGCCTATGTATATCCTTATCGGTGCCGGCTTTTATGGAATAGGTGTTATTCTATTGGGAGCTTTGGTAGGAACGTATTTGTACGGAGTATTGAAAAATAAACTACCTCATTAATTAATATGGTTCTATAATAGAAAAAGGGATAAGCTATAAACTTATCCCTTTTTCTTTATATTAATTCTGGACTATTTGTTCAGCCAGTTTACCATATCGTAAAAGTTCTGAGGAGCAACACCGTGTCCGGCATTGTACTCATGATATTCTACATCAAGGCTTAAGTTCTTTAGGAATTCAGGTGCTTTGCGTGCCCATTCAACGGGTATTACCTGGTCTACTGTTCCGTGAGAGATGAAGAAGCGTACTTTAGACACATCTTCGGCATGAAGGCTTTTACCAACAATATCCATATTCAGGTAGCCGCTCAATGCCAGTACTCTTGATACTTTTTCAGGGTAGGTTAGTGCTACAGCATAGCTTAGTATTGCACCCTGACTAAATCCAACAAGTGTTACATTATCAGCATCAATAGGGTATGTGGCAATAATCTCGTCTATGAATCTAACGATAAGATCACGTGATTCTATGGCCTGTTTGTCGTCTGAGAATTTATTCATGTCACTGTCAAACGTAATGGCATACCATGCATGGCCGCTATATTGAGGCAAGTTATAAGGTGCCCTTGCGGACACGATAAAATATTCATCGGGCAGGTGCTGGGCAAACGAAAAAAGATCTTCCTCATTGCTTCCGTAACCATGAAGCAAAAGCAGTAATGGATTCTTATCCTTTTTTACTTTTGGTTCTCTTATGAGATGGTATAATGATAAATCCATTAATTATAATCCTTTAAACAGTTTTTGAAAGAATGGCCCAAGTAATGGAACAGCATTCATTTTGCCTTGTATAGCACCAATAATTCCATATGTCCACAAAACAAAAAAGAATAGGTAAAAAGGCCCTGTTACCAGCCAACTGTCAAAATTAGATATAGTTGAACCTAACAGCATAGACAACAACGTAAGTCCCAATGATTGTCTTATATGAAAGGACGCGAATGCACTTTTCTTTTCGGCATCGCTATTCATCACCATGGCTATAATACAGCCAATGATGTGTAGGTAAGATATAATGGCGTTAGTTTTGCCTTTTTCTATATCGGAGATATTATTGTAATTAGTCATTTAAGATAAGTTTTCCCTGATTGTATATTCCATATGCTTTACCCTTCATGGCTTGTCCAAGGAAAGCTGAATTTTTCGATTTTGATTTGATATCTTCTTTGCTGAATGTCCAGTGTGTTTCAGGATTAAACAAAGTGAAAGAAGCTACAGCGCCTTCTGTAATATCCTGGTTTGTAAAGCCAAATATTGGTTTGCCGGCAGTGAATTTTTCAACAATAACTTCAAGTGGAAGTACAGTCTGTAAAGCTCCAAAGGCGCTTTCAAGGCCTATTGTTCCGTCTTTTGCCATATCAAATTCCAGTTTTTTAAGTTCAATATCAAGAGGGTTGTGGTCTGATGTTATCATGTCAATGGTACCGTCAAGAACAGCTTCAATAAGTACTTTTCTTTCTGAATCAGGACGTAGTGGTGGCATTACTTTATAACGGGTATCAAAGTCCGTAAGCACTTCGTCCGTAAGTATCAGGTTGTGTATAGCGACACTACAGGTTACGTTTAGTCCTTTTGCCTTAGCTTCTTTAATAAGCTGAACCGACTTTGCAGATGAAATTGTAGGGATATGCATTTTGCCGCCTGTATATTCTAATAAGTACAGGTTGCGTACAATTTGTAGTTCTTCAGCAAGGGTAGGGATTCCTTTAAGGCCTAAGCGGGTGCTAACAACACCTTCGTGAACCACACCTTTACCTTTAATATTATTATCCTGGGCAAATGCTATTACCAGACCGTCAAAATCCTGAACATATTGCAGTGCAATTTTTAGTATACCGGCATCAGTAATAGATTTGTTATAATCACCAAAAGCAACCGCTCCGGCATTTTTCATATCAAAAAGCTCAGCAATGTCTTTTCCTTCGCTATTTTTTGTAAGTGCACCTATTGGGTGCAGTTTTGTCGCTGCAGTAGCCGATTTGGTCAATAAGAAACTAATATCTGCCTGTCTTTCGGCAATTGGGTTTCCTGTAGGCTGAAGTGCAATATCGGTAAAACCGCTTTTAGCAGCAACATTAAGTCCGTTAGCCAGGGTTTCCCTGTCTTCATAACCGGGTTCACCCAGACTCACAGAGCTGTCAAACCAGCCTTTAGAGATATGCAGGTTATCCAGTTCTACTGTATCAAAGCCATCAGGAGCGATGTTTTTAGCTATCTTTTTAATGATGCCATTCTCTACCTGTATATCAACAGCCTGTTTATGGAAAGGGCTGTTTTTGTCTATAATAACGGCGTTTTTGAATATCAGGTTCATTTTACAAATTTTTGGATAAGAAGTTCAGTTAACAGGAATAGCAGTGTGCCAATGATAAACCATTTCCATAGTTCGTCGGCAGTGCGTTCCGATTTAATATCGTTGTAAACCGTAGCAACAGAATCAGCTTCGGTAAAATCGTCAGCAAGGGCTTTATTCTGCAGGGCAAGATTACTTTCTGTCCTTGTATGATTAAAGCTTATGTTCTTTAAATTTTGATCATTTTTATATATTGCAAAGTTACCTGCTTCTTCCGGATAATCACCAAAAGAAAGTTTTACTTTGTTATTCAGTAATTGCTGCATTGGGATAAAATCTGATGTCTCATTCTTTACTGTCAGCACTTCATCTTTAGATAACAGTACATCAAGCAAAAGACTTTGGTTTTCTCCAATGGTTATAGCACTAATTCCTGTTTTACCACTGTTTTGTGCCATGTTATAGAATGTAGGTACAATAAGAGGGGAATTCTGGAAATTACTGTTGGTTTTGTTTATAGCTGCTGTAAATACATATACGTTACCAAGCTTATTGCTTATTGAAGCAAGGAACGGAGTCTGGTCATCATAACTAAGTACCGGAAGAGCGCTTCCGCCAAGAGTAAAGCCAGTGTTTACCTTTGGATACTGGAAATTATCCGTCTTTTTCTCAAAAACCGTAGCATATAACGGGTGACTAAAGGCAATTTTAGTGATTTGCCTTTCATTAGCATTTGTGTTTTTAAACTGGTTTCCGCCAAAGGCTGCCAATAAAGCATTAAGATTTTGGAGATTACTGTCTGAAGCCGGTATTATAACAACATTTCCGCCTTTTGCATAAAAATCCTTCAGTGTAGTAATAAGAGCCTGCGGAATATCCTTGATCTCATTAAGGATTATAGCATCCTGTTTACCAAGGTTGTTGTAATCCAGAGTGCGTAATTCGGATGATGTGAAATTAAAATCATCATCAGTATATATTCTCGAAAGGAAATTGTTTTTGGCAGTATCGCCAATTGCAATCACATTTGATTTCTCTGGTTTGCTTATGCTAAAATAGTAGTTGTTGTCATAGGTCAAGCTGTTATCGTTGATGAATACATAACCATGAAAATCTTTTTTCGGAATTGTAAATGTGCTTGACTTTTTCTTGTTGCCATCAAATTTCACAAGGGTCTTCGCAGAAAGACTTTTACCATTGTAAAGTGAAATAGGAATGTCGTTCTCAATATCACCAAAAGCTTCCATATCAACTTTAATCTCATAAAAGTTATCCATAACCTGAGAGATATAAATACTGTCGATTGCTACATTTGCTTTATTTTCAGCTTCAGGAACTATGAAATAAACAGGAGCTTCACTATTAAATTTAGAAATGTATTTATTATCAAGGTTAACAGCGTCGGTAATTACAACAACGTCTTTTCCAGAATGAGGATTTTTAGCTTCAGCTTTTGTCAGCAAAAAATCAGGTCTAAAAGATGCATCACTATATTTTAAATTTTGTAGGTCTTTTTGTATGGATTTTATATCGGTATCCCACCACGCATTGGTATTTGTAATTAACGAAAATTGCTGGTTTTCAGGAGTATTTTCAAGTATGTCCTGTACAGCTCGTTTAAGTAATTCTCCTTTACTGCCTTTAGCTTGCATAGAAAAAGAGTTATCAAGCAAAATAACCATTTCATTGCCTTTATGATTATCATCTTTAGCCTTAAAGTAAGGCTGGGCAAAAGCAATAATTAGAAAGGTTAACAGCAATAATCGTGTAGCAAGCAATAGCCATTTCTTTATTACTGAGCTTTTACGGGTTTGTATGCTAAGCTCCTTAAGAAAGCGTACATTGGTAAAATATTCTTTTTGGAAACGGCGCAATTGAAACAAATGAACCAGTATGGGAATTACAAGCAGGAAAAGAAAGTATAGAATTTCCGGGTGTTTGAACTGCATTTCGTTTGAAAGTTTGTCAAAAATACTAATTTTTCCTGTAAACCTCATAGCAATTATGCAGGATAAATTTCACATGATATTTAAATACTTTACTTTTGTTCTGTATAAATAAATTAGGATGAGAATAACCGGATTACTGTTGTTACTTTTTAGCATGACTGCTTTTTCACAGGATAATTATAACCTGATAGTTGGTACTTATACTAATATCTGCGAAAGTAAAGGTCTTTATGTATATGATTTTAATGTAAATACCCTTTCGTTCAAAGAAAAGAATAGTACGGAAGGAGTTGTAAACCCTAGTTATTTTACAGTAAATAAATCCAATAATGTTATTTACTCAGTAAACGAAGATGGTACAAAAAGTGATGTAACTTCTTTCAAATATAATCCTGCTACAGGAAAGCTTCAATATTTGAATAAAAAGGATTCAGAAGGAGCAGACCCATGCTATATTATCAATGATGATAAAAATGTAATTGTAGCTAATTATTCGGGCGGTAGTATTGCTGTTTTTGGAAAGAAAAATGACGGTGCACTTACTGATGCCAAGCAGGTTATTCGACATACAGGAAGTAGTATAAACAAAGATCGTCAGGAAAAGGCACATGTACATATGGTATATTTTTCTCCTGATAAAAAATATATTTTCTCTAATGATCTGGGTGAAGATAAAATATACATTTATAGTTATAACCCTGAAGGCGGAGCTAATACTTTAACTTTTAAAGAATCCATTTATGTTAAACCGGGCAGTGGACCAAGGCATTTAGTATTCAATCCTAATGGGATATTCTTTTATGTTATAAATGAGCTTTCTGCTACGGTAAGTGTATTTAGTTATAGTTACGAAAAGCCTCAGCTTATCCAGGAGCTTTCGTTGTATGCTAAGGATTGTACTGATTTTAATAGTGCTGCCCATATCAGTTTCTCTAAAGATGGCAAATATCTGTATGCGACAAACAGAGGTGATGCTAATACTATTACTGTTTTTAAAGCGCATTCAAACGGAATGATCAATCAGGTTCAGCAGATTACTACAGGAGGAGAAGGTCCACGTAATTTCGCAATTGATCCATCTGATAATTACCTATTAGTAGCGCATCAGTACACGCACAACATAATTATTTTCAAACGAGATAAAACTACAGGTATGCTTACTGAAACCGGAAAGAAGATAGATGTTTGTTCTCCGGTTTGCCTTAAGTTTACAGCTAATAAATAGAATATAACCTTATATGATATAAAAGGCGATGCACTGCATCGCCTTTTTGTTTATATTTTATGATTCATCTTCAACAGATGCCTCCGGTGCATTTTTCTTGACAGATTCAATCCCATTCTCTCTCGCAGCAACGCTTTCATACATTTCACTTGAACCAATAATTTGTCCGTTTCCTGCTTTAAGATTAAAATACGGTTTTCCGGTAGAGGATTCTTTTCTGTCATATCTGTCATCATCAGGAGCATTTTTCTTAACCGAATCGATTCCATTTTCACAGGCTGATTTAGTCGTATAACCTTCACTGCCGAGTATAACCTGTCCGTTACTGGCTTTAAGGTTAAACTGATACTCACCGTTTTTCCTTTTAGAAATTACAAATTTTCCCATAATTTAAAATCTAGTTTTGTTAATAAAGATCTACTGGTATTTGTAAAGTTATAAAAAATGTTCTTCTTATGGTGTTAAGAAATTATGATAAACTATTTGTAATGAATATATTGAAACAAAAAAGCGATGCTGTAGCATCGCTTTAGATATTCTATTTTCCTTTTTTCTTTTTTGCAGCTCTTTTAGCTTCAACGGCCCGATTTCGTGGAGCGGTTTTTCTTGGCTTGGTTTTACCCGGACCACCAAGGTTAACTTTTTTATTTTTATCTTTCTTATCATGATAAGCCCCGCCGCTTTCCTGCTTTGGTTTTTTTAGCAGGATTTTCATCTTCTTTTTGTCTTTCTCAAATTCAAGCCTTTTCTCTGAAATTTCAACATTTTCAGGAATTTCAAGGAATTCAAGTTCTTTCTCCATAAGAACTTCAGCTTCTACCTCAATATCTTCTTCAGATGGAGCAATAAAACTAATTGCAATACCATCTTTATCGGCACGACCTGTACGTCCTATACGGTGAATATATTGTTCGGGAGCTTCGGGGAACTCCATATTGATTACATGAGTAATGTCCGATATATCAAGTCCACGGGCCATAACGTCTGTGGTTACTATACCTCTAATCTCACCTTGCTGGAAAGAAGCCATTGTATTTAGCCTGTAGTTTTGTGATTTATTGGAATGAATAACTCCAAATTCACCCTGGTATTCTTCTTCAAGAGAATCCATAACGAGGTCGGCTGTTTTTTTGTTGTTTACAAAAACAAGGATTCGGCTTAAATCTTCATTTTTTAGAAGTTCCTTCAGTAGGTTTATTTTAGTAAGGAAGTTTGGTACACGGTAGCCTAATTGGGTTATTTTTTCTAACGGTGTACCGCTGGCAGCTAATGAAACTTCTTCAGGAAAATCGAAGAAATCATTAAGCATATCATCTACATCATCGGTCATAGTTGCCGAAAACAGGATATTCTGCCTTTTTGTTTTCATCATTGAGAGGATTGAAGTAATTTGGAAACGAAAGCCAAGATTCAGTATCTCGTCAAACTCATCAATAACCAGTTTTTTCACTTCATCAAAACGTACAACATTATCAAGCGCAAGGTCCATCATCCTACCGGGAGTACCAACAAGGATATCTACACCTTCATACACTTTAGTTTTTTGGGTATTGATATTAACACCGCCATAAACACCTAATGTTCTGACTGACATATAAGCTGTAAGTTTTTCAACTTCTTCAACTACCTGTACAACAAGCTCGCGTGTAGGTACTACTATTACTACGCGTGGTACATGTACGTTGGCAAACTTCCATTGTTTAAGTATTGGTAGCAGGTAAGCAAATGTTTTTCCAGTACCGGTTTGCGCAATACCCATCATATCACGTCCGGAAAGTATAACAGGCATTGCCCTCTCCTGAATAGGAGTTGGGTTTGTAAAGCCAAGTTCGTCTATGGCTTTTTGTAATGCTTTTGGGAGATCAAGGTCGTGAAATGTGGCCATGTAATGCTATATTTTATGCAAAGATAGTTATTTTAAAGAGAAGGATTGGTACATTATATTTTGTAGGCAAGCATATATAAATTAACAAAACCTTTTCAAAATTTAATTTTGGGCTTTTTAAATTAGCTAAATAAATAAAAGCCATGTCAGAATTCGTAATTATAGGAGACCATATTTCAATTGCAACAATCAGAAGTTATCTTTTTGCAAAGAAAATTGACCAGGGTGATTCTCTTGTACTTAATGCGGTAGATTTTGAACATATTCTTGATGAAATAAGACATTCTGAAGAATCTGTTGACATACCGCTTAATGTGTTAGGAGTATTGCTTTTAAAAGATACATCAGGCGACATACCTATTGGGAAAGTCCAAATTTTAAAGAATGAGAAATTATAATTAATATCTCATTTACTTTACTTTTATAAATGTTGTGAAAAAAGCTTCGTAGTAGTGCCCGGAGCTTTTTTTATACCCTACACTTATTACTATGATATTTAAAAATCATAATCATGAAAGATAAATTAAATCTCATTACAGATGCATTCCATGTAGCAGGTATTGACAATAAAAATGTTGAGTTCAGTATAACAGAATATTCACTTAATTCTAAGCTAAGTTTTAAGTTTAATAATATAAACGAGTTATTGCTGTTTCTTGACGTTTTGCCAACATCACAGAAGGGAAAAGTTGTCAATGCAAAATTTGTAGAATCAGGTATTGACCCAGAAAAATTCTTCTATGTGAATTTTTTTAAGCCAAAGATCACTGAATTGTAATAGCTGAATTTTAAACTTTTTTAGTGCAACATTTAAAATAAAAAAGCACTGTTGTTCGTTAAATTCCTTATTTTTGTTGGAGTTGAGGCAATATGGAGGGATGTTTACAAGTTATTGATTTGTAACAGTGAATATGAGCTTATAAAAATAATTCATCTTAAAAAACGATTCTGTTTGCAATAAAACTACACTATTTTTTAAAGTAAGAGGGGGATGAAATTATTTTCACTAATATTATCTATAATTGTATTTATAGTATCATTATATTTTTTTGTACTTAAGATTGACGATATCGACAGCGTTAATGATATTATTTATGTATCATTACTTTTAGTACTTATGGCAATTTGTATTGTTGGAGTTATTATAAACTGGGAGTTTTTCAGACAAAGAAAAAACAAAACCTTTATTTTCTTTGTTAATAATAGCTTTTCAAAGAAGAGAGAAAAAAAATAAACCCCAGCTTTTGCCGGGGTTTATTTTTAATATCGACCAAAATAGTATCCGTTATCAGGTACTTCTATAATATCATTGAGTAAGAATACATCGCCCAGATTATTTCTGAATACAGCATCCTTCAAATAGATGTCGTGGTTATATATGCCACCTGTTTCAGTTGTGGTAATTAGCACTTGCCCTCCAATCATTTGCCACTTCTGAATTGGCAAAGAAGGTACCTGAGATCCCTGATTACATATATTAGCTGAAGTAACGGTACTTTTATAAATATTAAATAATACTATATCCTCTGTATTTCCCTCTAGTTCAATTGTATCTGTCTCTACTTCTTTATCAAAAAGAGTATCAAAATTCGCAAGATCAAGCGAAAGGGTTCTTTCTGCTTTACGTGTATAAATAAGTTTGCTATTATTGGTACATGACTCTACATTAGGTACGTCAGTACCCTCTTGTATAAAATCGAAATCAAAATCAAAATCTTTATCTATATTACCAAATTCGCTGTTAACTATGGTAATTTTTTCATCCCCCTGATTAAACGAAATATTTTCAAGTGTAATTGTGTGTCTGTAGCCTAATAGTTTACCAGTGTCTTTATCAATATTAGGAAGCGTAAGGACAGATAATGTTCCTTGTCCAGTCCAAATCCCATTTTCTTTGGCAGCAGGTATGTCTGATTTTGTACAAAGCGTGCCGGTAGGTTTGCTAACAAAATCGTAATAAGTAAGTGTGTTTGCAGTTCCAAGAGTTATTATTCTTGGTAGATTTTCTCCTGTGTTAGGGTCTGGGTTAGTTGCATTTATAAGAGTTCCTTTAGCAATAATAAGTATGAGACCTTCTGTACCGGTTATTTTATAATAGGTTTCAGTGGTGGCAGATACATCGTCAACATTATTAGTGCAAGAAACAGGATCAACATCAGTAAAATCAAATGTTTTGTATCCCATGTCGCCATCGTCGCAACCGGCAATAAGTATAAGAGCAGCAACCAGGCAAAAAATCTTTTTCATATAACAGTATTTTAAACAAAAATAGTGTTTTTAATCAGTTTCGGAAATGTTTTATAAGTACGAATGGTAAAATAAAAACGGCGAGCGTTTTTTTCTGTAATTTTGCAGCAATGAAAAAAGCTTACCTTGATAATGCCTCTACTACTGCTTTACGTTATGAAGTAATACAGGAAGTAACGCATATACTTACAGAAAATTATGGAAACCCTTCTTCTACACATGCTATTGGCCGTAGTGCTAAAGTAATTGTAGAAACTTCCCGTAAAACAATTGCCGGATTGATTAATGCTGAAGCCAGGGAAATTATATTCACTTCGTGCGGTACAGAAGCCAATAACTGGATTGTTTTTAGCGCTGTAAAAGACTTAGGTGTTAAGCGTATCATTAGTAGTAAAATTGAGCATCATTCCGTTTTAAATGCTGTTGAGGAAGCCGGAAAGCAATATGGAATAAAGATTGATTACGTTAATCTGTTGCAGGATGGAAGCGTAGACCTAACACACCTGGTTCAGTTGCTTTCTGAGGATTTACCTACTTTGGTTAGCTTAATTCATGTAAATAACGAAACCGGTACTGTTCTGGATCTTGAAAGAACAGGACGTATTTGTAGGCAGTACGGGGCTTACTTCCATAGCGATACTGTTCAGTCAATGGGTAAAACAGCACTTAACCTGAGGGAACTTCCTGTTGATTTTCTGGTTGCCAGTGCTCATAAATTTCATGGACCTAAAGGAGTAGGCTTTGCTTTTGTGAGAAAAAATACTCCATTAAAGCCAATGATTTATGGTGGCGAGCAGGAAAAAGGTTTCCGTGCCGGAACCGAAGCTGTTCACCAAATAGGAGGGATGGCAAAGGCATTAGAATTATCTTATGCTAATCTTGAAAATGACAAGGCTTATATAAGTGATTTAAAATCCTATCTTATTACTCAACTTGATAAGTGTTTTCCGGGATACAAAATCAATGGACAAAATGAAAATCTTTTTTACAATATCATTAATGTGATGCTACCTTTATCAAATGATAAGACATCTATGATATTATTTCATTTAGATATGCAGGGTATTGCCGTATCTCGCGGTAGCGCCTGCCAGTCAGGGAGCGTAAAGCCATCTCATGTACTTAAAGAAATATTATCTGACGAAGATGTAAAAAAACCATCACTCCGAATTTCTTTCAGCCATTTTAATACCACAGAAGATATTGATTTACTGATTGCAGCATTAAAGACACTATAACAAAAGCCACCTCAAGGTGGCTTTTTCTACAAATAAACTGACTGGATTAGAACTTCATACCAAAACCAAAACCAAGTAACCACGGGTCGATGTCCACGTCGGCCGGAATACTTAGTCCTGCTGCAAGATTTGAAGCATCTACTTTTACATCCGTATTAAGGAATAGTTTTTTAGCGTCCATATTAAAAAAGAACTTATCGTTTATCATATAGTCAAAACCTAACTGAAAGGCATATCCTAATGCGTTGTCATATTCCACTCCTTTTACGGTATTTTCCGGTTTTACATCATAAAATATGGTATAATTGATACCGGCGCCAACATAAGGTTTAAAATCCTTATCGGCTAATGGATAGAAGTGGTATTGAAAGGTTAGGGTAGGTGGCAGCAGGCGCACACTGCCAAGGTCTACATTGGCTTTTGTCGGACCCCCAACGGCAGAGATATCCGAACCTGTTGTGCTAACATCATGTTTTGAAGTACCAAGAATAAGTTCGGCAGCGAAATTTTTTGTAAAGAAGTAGGTAAAGTCAAGTTCAGGGATAAAGGTAGACGATATAGAAGTGTTTCCTCCTATAGTCCCTATAGAAGCATTTTCATCAGGTACTACAGCCAACCCACGAAGGCGTATTTGCCATTTGCTGTAGTCGTTTGAAAGGTCTTCTTTTTCGGTTTGTGCTGATGCAGTTGTGATGCTTAATAATGATACTGCAATTGCAGATAATATCAACTTTTTCATTTGTGTGTGTTTTGAATTACACTTCAAATGTATGTTAGATAAACCCCGTGAATCCTGATATAAGTCATGGTTTGAGAACTACTTTTTGCTTTAAATATAGTTTTAAGATTTTTATTTAAAAACTGCTTTATTCTGTAAATAAAAAATCCGTGAGTATTATTCACGGATCTTTATTTCTAAGTATTTTATTTTATTGCTCCTGAAACGCAGCCATGTTAACGGCAGGTAATACATCATTTTTAGGAGTCATTGATAGTGAAATGAAATCAAATTTCCATGCCCCATCTTTTTTTATGAGATGGGATGTCATTCGCCACGGGATGTATTGTGTAAAAGCGATTGGAGTAAACTGATCGACCAAAACAGCCGATTGTCCGTTTTCAGCAATGTTAACTTCACGTCTGTCAATTTTGTAATCAATAGTTCCGATAGCAGGGTTGGTAAGTTTTTCTAAAAGGTATTTTTCAAAAGCTATAGGGTTGAAAACTTCTTCCGGATCAGTACCCATATAAAAGCCGTTTTCAACGATAAGTGCTTTTATATCCTGAGACTTTTTAGTTTTAAAAGCTGTATGGAATTTATCAGCGACAGCAAATATTGCATTTTTTTCTGTTTCCGGATCTGAAGATTCGGTTTGCACAGAAGCTTTATCGTTTTTACAGCCGATAGCAGCCGACAGAGAAAATGCAAGTAGTAATAGTGTAATAATTCGTTTCATGGGTTTAGCTAAGTTTAGAAGGCTAAGATATTAATTTAATGAAATATCCTGCTCCATAATTGTCGTAAGCATTATTTTATTTATGTCTTTTTCTTTTGCAATTCTGTTAGAATGTTTTTCTATGGTACATTCAAAAACGTTTCTGGCGAAACGTCCATTACCAAATGTGTTATCTCTTTGTGTATAAGCATCGCTAAATAGCTGTAAGGCCTTTGCTTTTGCAGAGGAGTCTAAAATATAGTCCGATTTTTTACAGTTAATCTCAAATATTGCTAAAAGGTCTTCGGGTGTATAATCTGCAAAATTTATATAACGGTTAAATCTTGAACCAAAACCGGGATTAGTACTAAGAAATGTTTTCATTTCATTAGTATAGCCTGCCAAAATTACAACAAGCCTTTCCCTGTCATCTTCCATACGTTTTAGCAGGGTAGCAACAGCTTCTTTTCCAAATATCTCATTTGAGCCACTATTCAATGAATAGGCTTCATCAATAAATAAAACACTGTCTAATGCATCGTCTATAACATCATCAACCTTTGCAGCTGTCTGACCCTCATATTCAGCAATCAGGCCCGCACGATCGGTTTCTATTAGTTCACCAATATCAAGGATGCCTAAATGCTCATATATTTTTGAGACGATACGGGCAACAGTGGTTTTGCCTGTTCCGGGGTTTCCGGTAAATACCATATGATAGGAGACTGAAGAGGTTTTTAAACCTTCTTCTTCACGCTCTTTCTGGATTTTGATAAAGTTTACAAGGGTATTGATTTCGTCTTTTACTTCTTCCAGTCCCACAAGAGCATTAAGTTCTTTTAGCACATCTTCTAAAGTTTCATTCTTATCAGTATGTTCCGAATGCTGTTTCTTTTTATTATTTTTAGATTGATAACTACTTTTCTTTTTAGAGTTTCTTTTGTTTTTTTCTATGATTTCATTTGAATGTGAAACTAAACAATCGAGGCAATAATCTTCACTTTGACTGTATGTTTCAATTGGGTCTCCACAATCTTTGCAGGGTTTCGGGTTGTAGTTTTTATCAAATTTTTCCTGAGATGTAAAAAGTAATCCTATTGCTGAAAATATTCCAAATATCCCGGGTATACCACTCCAGAAAATAATCAGATACTCATATCCTAATCTTTTATTACCCAAATAAAACAGATGGGCTCCGAAAGATCCCAAAAAGAATGCTAAAAGAATTGCTTTCCATTTTTCTCTTGGCTTTGCTGATGGCGTGGGTTGATGTGGTAATGGCATTGGTTTATTTTTGGCCTAAAATAGTACAATTTGTTTTGGTGTAAAAATGAATGATGTCAATTCTACGGAATAGTTTTTAACAAAAAATCCGCCCTGA
Source organism: Flavobacterium suzhouense (assembly GCF_042684765.1). Taxonomy (NCBI): domain Bacteria; kingdom Pseudomonadati; phylum Bacteroidota; class Flavobacteriia; order Flavobacteriales; family Flavobacteriaceae; genus Flavobacterium; species Flavobacterium suzhouense. Next base: position 168,139 of record NZ_JBHUMD010000029.1, read on the forward strand.
AAATTCAAAGCGGATTTTATATTGTGATGCAAATCTAAAATCTGCAATCTGTAATCTAAAATTATAAATGGATCACTTCATCGTAAGCAGCCGCAGCAGCTTCCATGATAGCCTCACTCATAGTAGGGTGTGGGTGAACCGATTTGATGATTTCATGACCTGTAGTTTCTAGTTTTCTTGCAACAACAGCTTCAGCGATCATATCAGTAACTCCGGCACCAATCATGTGGCAACCTAACCATTCGCCATATTTAGCATCAAAGATTACTTTTACGAAACCGTCAGGAGTACCCGCAGCTTTTGCTTTACCTGAAGCTGAGAATGGGAATTTACCAACTTTTATCTCGTAACCTTTTTCTTTAGCTGCTTTTTCAGTAAGACCTACAGAAGCGATCTCAGGAGTAGCATAAGTACATCCAGGGATATTTCCGTAATCAAGAGGTTCTACGTGAAGACCAGCAATTTTCTCAACACAAAGAATACCTTCAGCGGAAGCAACGTGTGCTAATGCCTGACCCGGTACTATATCACCAATAGCGTAGTAACCCGGTATGTTTGTTTGGTAGTAAGCGTTAACCAATACTTTATCTCTGTCAGTAGCGATGCCTACTTCCTCAAGACCTATGTTCTCGATGTTAGATTTGATTCCTACTGCAGAAAGAAGGATGTCTGCTTCAAGGATCTCTTCGCCTTTAGCTGTTTTTACAGTAGCTTTAACTCCTGAACCTGAAGTATCAACTTTCTCAACAGAAGAGTTAGTCATGATATCGATACCCGATTTTTTAAGCGAACGCTCAAATTGTTTTGATACCTCTTCATCCTCTACAGGAACGATGTTAGGCATAAACTCAACGATAGTTACTTTAGTACCCATTGAGTTGTAGAAGTGAGCAAACTCAACTCCAATTGCACCTGAACCTACAACGATCATAGATTTTGGTTGCTCAGGAAGCGTCATTGCCTGACGGTACCCGATAACTTTCTTACCATCCTGAGGAAGGTTTGGAAGTTCACGTGAACGTGCACCTGTAGCGATGATGATATGGTCTGCGCTGTATTCGGTAGTAGCACCGTCTTTTGCTGTTACATCAAGTTTTTTTCCGGGCTTAAGTTTACCTGTACCTTCAATAACATCAATTTTATTTTTTTTCATAAGGAACTGGATACCTTTGCTCATACCATCGGCTACGCCACGGCTGCGTTGTACTACAGCACCAAAGTCTTTGTCAAATTCGTTTACGGTAAGACCGTAGTCTGAAGCGTGTTTCAGGTAATCAAAAACCTGTGCACTCTTTAAAAGCGCTTTTGTTGGGATACAGCCCCAGTTAAGGCAGATTCCGCCAAGGTTTTCTTTTTCCACAATTGCAGTTTTGAATCCTAATTGTGCTGCCCTGATTGCGGCTACATATCCGCCAGGACCACTTCCTAAAACAATAACATCGTATTTCATCAGTGTATAATTTCTGTATTAATTTGTGCCTACGAAAGTAAGTATTTATTTGGTTATTCTAAAATGTTTCAATATTTGATTACTCATACTCCCGAGTGTTTGACACCCGGCTATTATATTTGACCCTTTCAGGGTCGAACTTGTGTAACATTATTCAGGCGTGACTGAACACTGAACACTGAACACTGAACACTGAACACTACTGACTACGCCTCCTCTTCAGCTACAAATTGTGAATAATAAAGGTTTTTGTAATAACCTTCTGCGCGGTTAATCAGTTCGTAATGCGATCCTGCTTCCACGATAAGCCCTTTATCCATCACGATAATTTTATCAGCATTTACTACAGTAGCAAGTCGGTGCGCAATAATAATTGAGGTTCTGCCTTCGGTAATCTTGTCTGTAGCGTTTTGTATCAGCTCTTCTGAATAGGTGTCGATAGAAGATGTCGCTTCGTCTAATATCAATATGCTAGGGTTACTTACCAATACGCGAAGAAAAGCAATAAGCTGTCGCTGTCCTGATGAAAGCATTACTCCACGCTCTTTTACGTTATAATCATACCCTTCCGGCAAGCTCATAATGAAATCATGCACGCCAATCTCTTTCGCGGCATTGATAATAGTTTCTCGGCTTATAGACGGATCATTCAGCGTAATATTGTTCAGGATAGTATCAGCAAAAAGGAAAACATCCTGTAATACAATACCAATCTGTTTTCTAAGGCTTTCAAGGGTAAATTCATTGATGTCAGTGCCATCAATCGTAATCTTACCACTACTTATTTCATAGAAACGGTTGAGCAGGTTAATAATAGTTGATTTACCCGCTCCGGTAGACCCTACGATTGCAATGGTGCTGCCGGCGTCGATCTTAAGGCTGATACCTTTTATTACTTCTTCGTTCTCAATATAGCTGAAGTGTACCTTTTTAAATTCAATTTCACCTTTAAAGTGGCTTGCCACCTGAGTTCCCGGTATCTGTACCAATTCTTCCATTTCCAGGAGTTCAAATACCCTGTCGGAAGCAATTATACCCATCTGCATCTCGTTGAATTTATCAGCGATCTGTCTAAGCGGGTTGAAGAGCATGCCTATGTACATAATGTAGGCAAACATATCTCCCGGTTGTGTTATGGTATCTCCGTTTAGGATATTGAAACCGGCATACCATATTACCATCCCCAGTGTTAAAGAAGAAATGGTATCGGCAACAGGGAAGAAGATGGAGTTGTAAAGGATGTTTTTTTGCCAGGCATCATTATGCTTTTTGTTTATCTCTTTGAATTTTTCGTATTCGATATCCTCACGGTTAAACAGCTGAACGATACGCATACCGGTAACACGCTCCTGTATGAAAGTATTCAGGTTGGCAACTTGTGTACGCACTTCTTCAAATGCGCCTTTCATCTTTTTCTGGAAAATACGGGTTGCATATACAAGTAACGGCATTGCAAGTAATACGACGATACTCAGTTTCCAGTTCATATAGAACATAAATCCAAGGATAACAATCATTTTAAGAAGATCACTCACGATCATGAATAATCCCTGACTGAAAATCTTTGAAATGGATTCAATATCAAAAACGGTACGTGTAACCAGTCGGCCCACAGCTTCGTTGTCAAAGAATTTCATCCTGAAGCTGTTGATGTGTGCGAACAGTTTTTCACGGATATCCTTTACGATATCCTGCCCAAGCCAGTTTGCCAGATATACGAAGTAAAATTGTGATATTACCTCTAGCATAAGTACAACGGCCATTAATACTACATAAAATAGTAGTCCTGAAGCATCCTTAGGTATAAGGTAGGCATCTACGGTCTGCTTAAGCAGGTAAGGTCTGGCTGCAGCAAATATGGAAAGGAATATTGAGAATAATATAACCCATATAAAACGGGACTTATAAGGTTTTGCATATTGCATAACCTTTTTGAATGATGACGATTTTTTGGTTTTCATAATAATGGCCTAAAGATAAGGATAAATTACCTTAGTAAGGTATAATCCGTGTGCGGGAACTGAAAATCCTGCCTGATTTCTGTCCCGGCTTTCTATAATTGTAGCTACATCATTAACGCTTATTTTACCAAGGCCAACATTTACCAGTGTCCCCACAATGGCACGTACCATATTTCGTAAAAAACGATCGGCACTAACCGTAAACACAAGTTTATTGTCATGTTGTTCCCAGTGGGCTTCCATAATATCACAATTAAATGTCTTTACATCGGTATGTGTTTTTGAGAAGCATTTAAAGTCGGTATAATTGAAAAGAAGCTGTGCTGCTTCATTCATTTTTTCAACATCGAGTTTATGAAAATTATACCAACTGCCTTCATGGTCGAAAGCATTCTTAAAAGTATGGATATGGTATTCGTATGTGCGTCGGGTAGCATCAAAACGGGCATGGGCGTCGTTATGTAAAGGAATAAACCTGTATACCACGATATCAGCAGGAAGAAATGAATTTAATCGTTTGACTAACTGTGCGGTGTCAACGATTTCCTCATGATCAAAATGGGCAAACATTTGTTTTGCATGGACCCCGGTATCGGTACGTCCGGCACCTACTACATCTATCTCTGTTTTAAGCAATGTTGATAGTGCTTTATTGAGTGTTTCCTGTACAGAAGGACTGTGTGGCTGAAACTGCCATCCGCAGTAATTCTTACCGTTATATGCAAATTCTATAAAGTATCTCATGAGGGTGCAAAGATAATTATTAAGTTATAAAGTTAGAAAGTCGAAAGTTGTAAAGTTTTGGTAGCAAAGTCACAAAGTAGCAGTGTTTTCGTAAAGCTGTTTTGCAGCCTGAATAAAACTTTGCAACTTTGTGACTCTGAAACTTTGTAACTTAAAAAATGAAAAAGATCCTTCTTCTTAGTGATACCCACAGTTATATAGACGAAACAATACTTAAATATGTGCGTCAGGCTGATGAAGTTTGGCATGCAGGGGATATAGGAGATCTGTCTGTTACCGATACCCTGAAAAAAGAGAAACCCTTAAGAGCAGTGTATGGCAATATTGACAGTAATGAAGCCCGCTTAGAATTCCCATTGAACAATCGTTTTATGTGCGAAGGGGTAGATGTCTGGATTACGCATATTGGTGGTTATCCGGGTAAATATAATCAGGCAGTGAGGGATGAAATCAATGCTAATCCACCGAAGCTCTTTATTTGCGGACATTCACATATATTAAAAGTGCAGTTTGATCAAAAACTGGGATTATTGCACATGAATTCCGGAGCGGCAGGAGTGAGCGGATTCCACCAGGTACGGACTATGCTGCGCTTTGAAATTGATGGAGATAAAATTCAGAATCTTGAAGTGATCGAGATAGGGAAGAGATAGTATTTATGATTTCAGATTTCAGATTTCAGATTGAGCTTCACTCCAATTTTTAAGCACTTATGAAGAAATGGATAAAGCATAAAAACAAAAAATCCGGATATTATCCGGATTTTTTTACGCACTAATAAACTAAGTTAAAAGGTTTATCTCAGTCGGTCTACTGATTTTACGAGGTCTTCATCCTTCTTGATAGCTTTATTGGCTAAGCTTAGAAAAACGATAGAAACAATCGGGAGGATTACCCCAATACCCTTCTCTGAAACCACCTTATCAGGGTCGGTCTCTCCGGATAAATTAAATAGCCTGAATATAAATAATCCTAATAAAATTACATTTAATATTATGTTCAGTCTGCCCATTACAAACTGATTTTTTCTCTTTTTATACGTCATTATGCTCACAATACTAAGGGTAGTACTGAAAGCAAACAGCAAAACAAAAGCAAGATCACGGATAAAATAGTAATTTTCACCGTTTTTGGTTACCCAAAGAGGAAATGCAAACGGTAATGCTCCCGTCGCGATTACCGCTATAATAAGATAAACTGTTTGTATTCTTTGTAACATTCTGCCTTTATTTGCACGACAAAAATATAGTTTCTTTTTGTAAAATACTATTGCTTACTAAAAATAAATTTGTATTATTGCAATACCAAATCATAACTGCTTCATTCTGAAGTAAAGGCTATTCCTAAAAATTGCTTTCCACCAAAAAAACATTGCGAGTTACACTATTTAATTTAACCAAAAGTTATTCATGTTTGATATTTCCGAGTTAAAAGAAATGAAGCTTCCTGAGCTTCAGGAAATTGCAAAAAAGGCAAAAATAAACAAATACAGAGGGCTTAAAAAAGATGAGCTGGTTTACCAGATTTTAGACCATCAGGCTGCAAATCCGGCGACCATAAAACCTCTATTTGATGATACTGCCGCTGCTCCTGTAAAAGATGCTGCTGAAAAGCCTGCAGAAAAAACAAAAAGAGCAAGAATAGTTCCTGATGGGACTAAAAAAGATGTTCCTCAAAAGAAATCTACTCCGGTTAAAGAAACACCGGCACAATTGCCTTTTGCTGAGCCTGTATCTGAAGAACCTAAAGCCAAAGCAGAATTAAAAAAACCTGCGATAGCCAAAAAAACTTCAGAAGTTGAAGAAACTGTTGCTGAGCCTGTTCAGGACGATTCAGCTAGGGCAGTACAGCAGCCTAAAAATGTTTCTCCTAAAGAAAAAGAAGATAACAAGAAAAATATACCTGTAAAAGACACTACACAGGCTAAGCCTCAGAATGCTGAAATAAAGCCTAAACGACCACCTTTGACAGAGGAGGAAAGACTGGCACAGATTGAAAGGGCTAATGCCAACAATCCGAATCACCCGAGTTATAAAGGGAACAAAAACAAAGAAACTGCGCAAAACCCCACTAACAATGCGCCGGCTGCCGAACAGATTGTTTCGCAGCAGAACAAAAAACAAAACTTCCGCGAACCCGATTATGAGTTTGACGGAATTATAGAAAGCGAAGGTGTTCTTGAGATGATGCCGGACGGATATGGTTTCCTTCGCTCTTCAGACTACAACTACCTTGCATCTCCGGATGATATTTACCTTTCCAATTCACAAATACGCCTTTTCGGTCTTAAAACAGGAGATACAGTAAAAGGTGTGGTTCGGCCTCCAAAAGAAGGCGAAAAATACTTCCCATTAGTAAAAGTACTTAAAATTAACGGTCACGATCCTCAGGTAGTGCGCGACAGAGTTTCATTTGAACACCTTACACCGCTTTTCCCTGAAGAGAAATTCAACCTTGCCGATAAACAAAGCACTATTTCTACACGTATCATCGATTTGTTCTCGCCAATAGGTAAAGGACAAAGGGGTATGATCGTGGCACAGCCTAAAACAGGTAAAACAATGCTTCTTAAGGATATTGCTAATTCAATTGCTGCTAATCACCCTGAGGTTTACCTTTTGGTGTTACTTATTGATGAGCGCCCGGAAGAGGTTACCGATATGCAGCGTAGCGTTAGGGGAGAGGTTATTGCTTCTACCTTTGATGAGCCTGCTGAGCGTCACGTAAAAGTGGCTAATATTGTTCTTGAAAAAGCAAAACGCCTTGTTGAGTGTGGGCACGATGTAGTTATTCTTCTGGATTCAATTACGCGTCTTGCAAGGGCTTACAATACAGTACAGCCTGCATCGGGTAAAGTATTGAGTGGTGGTGTTGATGCCAATGCATTACAGAAACCGAAACGTTTCTTTGGTGCGGCACGTAATATTGAAGGTGGAGGTTCGCTTAGTATCATTGCTACTGCGCTTACTGATACCGGATCTAAAATGGACGAGGTTATCTTTGAAGAGTTTAAAGGTACAGGTAACATGGAACTTCAGCTTGACAGGAAAATCGCCAACAAACGCATTTTCCCTGCTATCGACCTTACGTCGTCAAGTACAAGAAGGGATGACCTTCTTCTTGATCCTAAGACGATACAGCGTATGTGGATTATGAGGAAATATCTTGCCGATATGAACCCGGTTGAAGCCATGGACTTCATTAACGACCGCTTCAAGAAAACAAGAAACAATGAAGAGTTCCTGATTTCAATGAATGACGATTAATAATTGAAATATATTAGTAATACAAAAGCCCGTTTTAAACGGGCTTTTGTATTTGATTTTTTTGAGTAATTTGCTGATTTTATCCATTAAACCAATTCAATGAAAAGGAACTATACTATTATTCTAGCTTGTTTTCTAACGGCTTTACTTTTTTCTTCCTGCAAAATGGGCCGTTTTGTGTATTACAATTTTGCCAATATTACCGATCATAAAATTTTCCCTTCAAGGGAATTACATAATGATTCTGTAAAATTTCATTTTGAAACTGCGGCTATACCCAAAGCACCTAAAAAGGCTACGATAGGAGAAAAGGAAATTACCTTTGAAGAATACCTGGCGCAAAATAAAACAGTTGCTTTCCTGATCATAAAAAATGATACTATTCAGTACGAAAACTACTTTAATGATTACAGCAGGGAGTCGATAGTGGCTTCGTTTTCAATGGCGAAGTCGGTTACCTCTATTTTAATTGGCTGTGCGATTGATGATGGTTTTATACAATCGGTAGATGAGCCTCTAATAAAGTATGTCCCTGAGCTAAAAAAGAATGGTTTTACCGAAACGCTTACTATAAAACATCTGCTTCAGATGATGAGCGGGATTAAGTTTAATGAGAGTTATTCCAATCCGTTTGGAGATGCTGCGACTTATTATTACGGTACCAATCTCAGGAAGGCAATAAGTAAAATGAAGCCCTTAAATGAACCGGGAAAAATGTTTTCGTATAGTAGTGGCGACACACAGTTGCTAGGACTGGTGTTGGAACGTTCGTTGAAAGGCAAAACGATTACGTCTTACCTTAATGAAAAGATATGGGAACCATTAGGTATGGAATATGAAGCATCCTGGAGCCTTGACCGAAAGAAAAACGGATTAGAGAAAACCTATTGTTGTATTAATGCCAGAGCTTTGGATTTCGCTAAAATAGGAAGGCTTTACCTTAATAAGGGTAACTGGAATGGTAAACAGATAGTTTCAAAAAAGTGGGTTGAAGAATCTACCGTAGCGGATAAAGGACCGAATGATGTTAATTATTATAAATATCAATGGTGGTTGTCGGGAGATGGTGCATTTTCGGCTGAAGGTATATTAGGTCAGTATATTTATGTTAACCCTTCTAAAAACCTTATCATTGTACGTTTAGGAGAAAAACGAGGTAATGACCAATGGGAAAGTTTGTTTAATAGTATTGCCAATAAGTTTTAGTGCTTAAAAACAAAAGCTCCCAATTGGGAGCTTTTGTTTTATATAAAATTCTGATTAAGAATTCTCAGTCTTTAATAAACTACTTATCTGTTCTGCAAGTTCAGTACCTATACGGTCCTGAGCCTCTAATGTAGCCGCACCGATATGTGGCGTAAGCGATACTTTAGGGTTCATCAGTACCTGGATGGCAGGTGTAGGCTCTTCTTCAAATACGTCAAGGCCGGCAAAAGCAACTTTGCCTGAATCAAGAGCATCAATCAACGCAACTTCATCAATAATTCCGCCACGTGAAGCATTAACAATACCAACACCATCTTTCATAGCATCAAGTTCTGCTTTACCAATTACGTAACCGGCATCCTGCGCAGGAACGTGAAGCGTAATAAAATCAGCATGTTTAAATATATCTTCCATTGGCTCGGTAACGATATCAACATTAATGAACTGTCCGTTGTAGAAATCAACACGGATTTCTGCCTGACCCACAAATTTATCTGAAGCAATAACGCGCATTCCTAAGCCAAGTGCTATTCTGGCTACTGAACGTCCTATACGTCCAAAACCAATAATACCAAGGGTTTTGCCGCGAAGTTCGATACCGTTAGCGTATGCTTTTTTCAGGCCTTCAAAATTAGTTTCGCCTTCAAGAGGCATATTGCGGTTTGAATCGTATAGAAAACGTACTCCGCTAAAAAGGTGGGCAAATACAAGTTCTGCAACTGAGTCAGAAGACGAAGCAGGTGTGTTTATAACATGAATGCCTTTTTCGCGAGCGTAATCAACATCAATGTTATCCATACCTACACCACCACGGCCTATTATTTTAAGTCCCGGGCAGGCATCAATAATATCTTTGCGAACTTTTGTAGCACTACGTACCAACAGAACACTAATATTATTCGCGTTTATATAATTAGCAACCTGTTCCTGTGCTACTTTTGTTGTTATAACTTCAAATCCGCCATCTTCAAGGGCTGTGATACCGCTTTTAGATATACCGTCATTTACTAATACTTTCATAATGATATTTTAGATGTTAGATTTCAGATTTTAGACTGAGTTTCACTCATATTCTGTTATCCAAAACGTAAACGTATTATTTATTTGTTGCTATTGGCAACCTTAAACTTTAAACAAAATTAAACGCTTTTCTCAAGGTCCTGCATTGCTTCAACAAGTACCTGAACGCTTTCAATTGGCATTGCATTGTATATAGAAGCTCGGTAACCACCAACGGAACGGTGTCCCGGAAGTCCGCTTATTCCTTTAGCTTTCCATATTTTGTCGAATTGCTCAGTATGGGCTTCGTCTTTAAGAAGGAAAGTAACATTCATTTTAGAGCGGTCTTCTGCATTTGAAGTTCCCTGGAATAAAGGGTTACGATCTATCTCTGCGTAAAGTAATGCGGCTTTTGCATCGTTTTTCTTTTCCATAACGGTGATACCGCCATTTTCTTTAAGCCACTGTAATGTTAGGTAAGAAGTATAGATAGCAAATACTGATGGAGTGTTATACATACTCTCTTTGTCAATGTGTTGTTTGTAATCAAGAATGTTTGGTATCTGTCTTCCTGTTTTACCCAGTATTTCTTCTTTTACGATGATAAGTGTAGTTCCTGCAGGCCCCATATTTTTCTGTGCACCGGCATAGATAAGGTCAAATTTAGAAAAGTCAAGCTGACGTGAAAATATATCTGAACTCATGTCGCAAACAACCGGTACTTTAGTTTCAGGGAAACTGAACATTTGTGTACCAAAAATGGTATTGTTACTTGTGCAGTGAAAATAATCAGCATCTTCGGGAATTGTATAATCCTTAGGGATGTAGGTATAATTATCAGCTTTAGAAGATGCCACTACAATAGTATCGCCAAATTGCTTTGCTTCTTTAATGGCTCCTGCTGCCCATGTTCCTGTATCAAGGTAAGCTGCTTTGCCGTGAAGCGTCATCAGGTTATAAGGGACTCTTAAGAATTCTAAGCTTGCACCTCCCGAAAGGAACAATGCCTGATAGCCTTTGCCGGTAAGGCCTAAAAGCTCAAGTGCAAGTGTACGGGCTTCTTCCATTACGGCTACGAAATCTTTACTGCGGTGTGAAATTTCCAGCAGCGACAAGCCTGAACCTTTAAAATCCAGTACTGCCTGTGCGGCTTTTTCAAATACTTCTTGTGGCAGGATAGAAGGGCCTGCGCTGAAATTATGTTTTTTCATTGAATGAGATGAATTTTGGTAGCACAAATTTCCAAATTAAAGCCCGAATAACAGCAAGAAAAATTATAAATAATTCAGCTATATTTTTGATAAAAATGCAATTGTATCAATATTGTCAGCATAATCTAACAGTCTTGGTTTTTGAGTCTGTCCAAAAGGAATGCTGTTTTCTGTTAGGTTGTTACTTACAACACACTGAAGCTGATCTTGTTCCGATTCAAGTTTTTGTTTAAGTGTATCTAAATTGTCATAGTACTCATAAAAAACGCTCGAAATAGGCGATGCATATCCGGAATCTTCTTTTATAGTCAAAAATTCGTTGTCTAACAGTTTGAAATTACTCATCAGAAAAACAGCTTTATTATAATCATAATTGTTAGCATATTTATCGTAATGGATAACATCCCTGTATTCATACATGGCTTCAAAAAAGTCTTTGAAGTCATAGCCTGTCGGCACAAAAAGTTTTGATACGTTTCGGCACCCCAAACCAAAATAACGGAAAATATCCTCACCGAGCCCGATAAGATCCTCACGTGATTCGTTACCTGTAAGTATGGCGGCAGAATTTCGGTTTTTACGGATAATTGATGGTTTGTCTTTAAAGTAATATTCAAAATAACGTGCTGTATTATTACTTCCTGTGGCAATAACAGCATCAAAGCCTTCAAGTTTTCCTTCGGTAAAGTTTATGAAATCTTTAAATTCAGGTTCTACGGTAATAAGGTATTTTGCTAAAAAAGGCAGAAGGTGCTGATCATTACTAGACGTTTTGATTAGTGCTTTGTGTCCTGTGATAAGTACCGATAAGAAATCGTGGAAACCTACCAACGGAATATTTCCGGCAAGCACGAGTCCAACAGTTTTTGGTTTTATATTATTCAAATCATAATTGGAAAGCCATTTTTCAAGGTTTTCAGGAGTCAGTGCCTCTGCCCATGACTCCAGTGAAAAGAATACCTGTTCCTCAGTATACCAGCCATTATGAGATCTCGACGCCTGTATAAGGTTAAGCATATTTTCATAATAAGTATCATTATAAAGTACACCCTCTTTTTGCTGGCTATTGTCTAAATGGAACTGGCTTAAAAACTTTCCAAGCTCAATAAAAGCGTTTTTTCTTTTCGTTAACGTCATTATGTTTGCGTATGAATGGATTTGCACGTAATTTTGTCGCAAATTTAAGCTTTTAAATACTAAGATACGCTATGGCAATCATTATAACAGACGAATGTATTAACTGCGGGGCATGCGAGCCTGAATGTCCAAATACGGCAATTTATGAAGGAGCTGATGACTGGAGGTATAAAGACGGTACAAGCCTTCGAGGAAGAATAGTACTTCCTTCAGGAGAGGAAGTAGATGCAGATGAACCACGCACACCGGTTTCTGATGATATTTATTATATCGTGCCAGATAAATGTACTGAGTGTAAAGGTTTCCATGACGAACCGCAATGTGCTGCCGTTTGTCCAGTTGATTGCTGTGTTCCGGACGATAATCACGTAGAGAGTGAAGAAACACTTCTTAACCGACAGGCTTTCCTTCACGGAGACGAGTAATAAAAAAATCCTGAGTTTTAGCTCAGGATTTTTTTATTGCAATAAGTATAAGGTCCTTAACTTCAGATCCGTTGTGATTGTAATGCTTATGGTATGTACCCATAACTTTAAAATGTTCTTCAATAGCCTGTTTCAGGTATTTTTCTTCGTAATAATACATATAAACTGAATCGCCATGGCTATTAGTAGTTAATCCGGAATTACTATAGTTTCCTTCAATAGTGCTGAGATAGAATACTCCGTTTTCATTCAAAACAGTTGCTATATCTTTAATAAGGTTTAAAGTTTCTTCTTTACTAAGATAGGGTAGGCAAAAACCGCATACTACCGCATCAAATTTTTGTGACAGCTTGCTGATATCCCTGCAATCCAGTAATTCAAAATTGGCTTCAGGATTATTTTTCTTTGCCAGTTCCAGCATATTAGGAGACAGATCGGTTGCCAGGATTTTGAGATTTGGCAACTTATTTAAAAGATACCTCGTAATGTTTCCGGGACCACAACCCAGTTCAAGTATGCTTGCATCTTCTTTAGAAAGCGAATCACAAAAAGCATTAAGAGTGTCGTCATAAAGACTTACGTCCATAAAACGCTGTTCGTATTCATGGGCGTGTTTGTCGAAAACTGCTACTGCCATACTTGTTTTATCCATACCATTATAGATTTAGATCAAATATATAAAAAACAAAAACAGGGTTTAGACCCTGTTTTGTTCTCATAGCAAATTTTAAAACCATTATGGAGTTTTGGTATAAACCTGTTTCGTCATGGTGTCAGTTTTGTCATCATAACTTTCGACTACAAAATTTCCATTAGCATCAAAATAACCTATTGATGTTCTGTCCTGGGTTTTGTAGATATAACTATTGTTTGATGTTCTTCTTATGATAGCATAATTGGTATTGTTGGGTGAAGATATTCTGTAACCGGCGTTATCAGTAAGGAATTGATATCTTGTATTGTCCATTGTATAATAACTTGAGCTGCTTACCTGAGTTGGGACACCGTTAGCGGATACCGTTGTTGTAGAAGTTACCTGAGTAGGAGTAGGTTTCATGTCCTTATTAAGCTTTTTAGATTCTGCATCTTTAAGCTCAATGTTTTGCTGGGTTGTAACCTTTTCTGTTTTAGTTACTGTCCTCGGTGTCGAACCATTGTTTATGGTTGTCGTTGTTGTCTTAGTCTCTTCTGAAACATTCTTATTTACCTGTGCGTTAAGACCAGCGCCTAACGAAAGGAATATTATTAAAACTATATTTTTCATGACATTCTTGTTTTTAGGATTATTATACTTACAAAGTTATCCTGTGTATGTTAAACAAGTTTTTAGAAAAACATAAAGTATTGGTAAAACTCAGTTTGTAATGTTATAAAGTTCAATGTTGTAATGTTTTAAAGTATTACAGGCGTATTTTGACTTTACAACTTTATAACTTTCTACATTTTACTAAAAAGAACTATATTTGCACCCTCAAAAAAAGCCAATTCATGAAAGCAGGTATAGTAGGATTGCCAAACGTAGGTAAATCAACACTTTTCAATTGTTTGTCTAACGCTAAAGCACAGAGCGCTAACTTTCCGTTTTGTACTATCGAGCCTAATATCGGTGTAGTAAACGTACCGGATCCAAGACTTGAAAAACTGGAACAGCTTGTTAGCCCTGAACGTGTACAGCCTGCAACTGTAGATATTGTTGATATCGCAGGTCTTGTAAAAGGAGCAAGTAAAGGTGAGGGGCTTGGTAACCAGTTCCTTGGTAACATCAGGGAGTGTAATGCAATCATCCACGTACTGCGTTGCTTTGATAATGATAACATTGTTCACGTTGACGGTAGCGTAAATCCTATACGTGACAAAGAAACTATTGATATCGAGCTTCAGCTAAAAGATCTTGAGACCGTTGAAAAACGTCTTGAGAAAGCTAAGAAAACTGCAAAAACAGGAAACAAAGAAGCTCAGGTAGAAGCAGGACTTCTTGAAAGAATAAAAGATGCTTTATTACAGGCAAAATCGGCAAGGACTGTAGTACCTCAGAATAATGATGAAGAGGTTCTTATGGAGTCTTTCCAGTTGATCACTACAAAACCGGTACTTTACGTTTGTAACGTAGATGAAAGTGCTGCTGCAACAGGTAACAAATATGTTGACCAGGTTCGCGAACTTGTAAAAGACGAGAATGCAGAGGTTATGTTCCTTGCTGTAGGTACTGAAGCTGATATCACTGAACTTGAAACATACGAAGAGCGTCAGATGTTTCTTGAAGATCTTGGTCTTAAAGAGCCAGGAGCTTCTGCACTTATCAGGGGAGCTTATAAATTGCTTAATCTTCAGACATACTTTACTGCCGGTGTAAAAGAAGTTCGTGCGTGGACTATCAACATTGGTGACACTGCGCCACAAGCCGCAGGCGTTATCCATACGGACTTTGAGAAAGGTTTCATCCGTGCAGAGGTTATCGCTTATGATGACTATGTAAATTTTGGAACTGAAGCTAAAGTAAAAGAAGCTGGTAAACTTCGCGTAGAAGGAAAAGAATATATCGTTAAAGATGGTGATGTAATGCACTTCAGGTTTAACGTGTAATCAGTATTGAGATTTTAGTACTGAGTATTGAGATAAAAAAGCCTGTTGGATAATAATCCGGCAGGCTTTTTAGTTATAGCATAATAAAGTATATTCTTATGAAAAAGTATTTTTTTTTTTGGTTATCAGCTATTGTTTTTATTTCCTGTGGAAAAAAAATTGAAGGTGGGACAGAATTTTATTTTAATGATCCACAGCCTGTAAATGATTCGGAGCTTAGTTTGATTCCTTCAAAATTTATTGGTGAATATAGTAATGGCAAAAATGAAACGCTTATTGTTTCACAAACAGCAATATATAAACAATTTAATACAATGTATCCTAAATCTATTATAGATTCTTTAGGAGTGTTAAAAAACGGGAAATTAACTACTAATGATACATATGAGGTACTTGATGCTGAGATAATAGGAGATTCACTTTATATTAAAGGAATATTTGGTGATACTATATTTAAGTTTTCACCAGTTCATAAAATGAAACGTATCAATGGCAACTTAGTTGTAAGTAGTAAAGATTCTATATTTTGGAGGGCTAATATTATTTCTTTAACTAAAGATAGTTTGAAGATTAAATACTTAACTGATAAAGAGGATTACAATCAGATAAAACCTTTAGTGAAAAACATTAAAACAAATGAGGATACTACTGTTGTTAAGATTAACCCGACCAGACGTGAGTTTGCAAGAATACTAAAAATTAAAAAATTTGGTTGGGAGCAAGGATATAAAAAAATAAAATAGTCTATTTTTATGTTTTTAACCTAACGACCGACAACTAACAACCATCAACTAACATCCAAACAAATGAAACTACTAGCCTTTGGCGGAAGCAGCAGCAAACATTCCATTAATAAGCAGCTTGCTACTTATGCCGCATCACTTTTTAATGCCGATGAAACCGAAATTCTTGACCTAAACGATTATGAGCTGCCTTTGTTCAGCGTGGATAAAGAAAAACTCATCGGTGCACCACCAATCGCAAAGCAATTCCTTGAGAAGATAGAATTTGCTGATGTACTTGTTATTTCTGTAGCTGAGCATAATGGAGGGATGACCGTCGCCTTTAAGAACATCTACGACTGGGCTTCACGTCAAAAGAAACTGGTGTTTAATAATACACCATTGTTATTGCTTTCTACTTCGCCCGGTAAACGTGGAGGAGCGAGTTCCCTTGAGGCTGCACAAATCAGCATGAAATGGTATGGTGGGAATATAAAGGCAACGTTCTCATTACCTTCTTTTTTAGAGAATTTTGATACAGAATCAGGTAAAATATCCAATAAAGAATACGACGATGCGTTAAAAGAAATTATACGCAATTTCGACTATGAACAAAAAGCTTAAGCAGGTTTTCCGTTTTACAGGCAGGTTTGTGCTTGCCATCGTATTGTTTATTGTTGTCTATGTGCTTTTTGCGTTTCTGTTGGCACATATTCCTGTAAATTCCAATCCTGAAAAAAGTGACGAAGTAACTATCTATATCAATTCTAATGGTGTACATACGGATATACTGGTTCCTGTTAAGAATGAAATAAAAGACTGGACACAGGAAATTCGTTATGAGCAGACCAAGTCTAAAGACAGTATAATGAACTATGTGGCTTTTGGTTGGGGTGATAAAGGCTTTTATCTCGATACACCTGAGTGGAGCGACCTAAAAGCTAGTACGGCTGCTAAAGCGGCTTTTTACCTTGGAACATCAGCTATGCATACCCGCTTTTACAATACGGTAAAAGAAGATGCTGAATGCGTAAAAGTCACCATTAGCAAGAAAGATTATGCAGATATGGTAAAGTACATAGAGGATAGTTTTCAGTTGGATGAAAACAATCATGTACAATGGATAACCAGTCATAGCTATGGTAAATATGATGCTTTTTATGAAGGACAGGGTAAATACAGCCTGTTTTATACCTGTAATACCTGGGCTAACAACTGTCTGAAATCCGGACATCAAAAAGCTGCATTATGGACAGTTTATGACAAGGGGATTTTTTATCATTACAGATGAGTAAAATAGGAAAGTTTTTAGGCAATATAAGATACGCTGCGATTGTTCCTTCAATTCTATTATTATTTTCTTTTTTAGTATCCAGAATAGCCTATTATTTTCGTTTTAGTGGCTATAATTGGATTTTTACTTATGGGTCATTGTTTGGGTTACTTTTATTTTTAGTAGCCTTAATTTTTAGTTTTGTTTATACTGCTGCTCTGATAATCGAAATGAATAGGAATTATAAAAAGTATGATTTTTTAAGGTTGCTGTTAAGCCTGTTACCATTGCTTATTGTTTTTTTATGTGTTTGTTTAGTATAATAAATAGAACTTCAGAGTTTAACATTTTATGGCACTTTTTTTGTCATGCTTAAGACATGAAAAACATATTTAAACTATTCAATACAATACTTTTACTGTTTATAGGCTTTCATGTTAATGCTCAGGACTATGCAAAGGTTGATAGTATCGTTAATGCTTACCCAAAATCTTTTTCATCACCTGATAAATTGGCGGAACAGATCAATAAGGATTTTAAGCGCGATGATGAAAAAGCCCGTGCTATTTTTACCTGGATCGCTACTAATATAAAATATGATTATGCCGCTTATGGCGTAAACGAGCGTCCTATTGGTTTTACATATAAAACGCAGGCAGAAAAAGAAGCGAAGCAGAAAGCCATGAAGCAGGAGCTTGCGCAAAAGACACTCAAATCTAAAAAAGGAGTGTGTCAGGGGTACTCTACTTTGTATCTTGTTGTGGCAGAAAAGACTGGACTTGAATGTGAAATTATTCCCGGGACATCTAAATCCCATCCTTCGCATATTGGTAAGGCACCCGGTGCCAGTGACCATGCGTGGAATGCCGTGAAGATTGGTAACGAATGGAAATTGTTGGATACTACCTGGGGAGCCGGTACGGTAACAGGGGAGAAACCTGAGTTTAAATTCAAGTTTAATGATAGGTATTTCTTTAGTGATCCGGATACTTTTTTCCTGAACCATTTCCCTGATGACAAACGTTGGCTGCTAACAGATAAAACCGAAAAAGATTTTGCAAATCTTCCGTTGTATTATGGTGATTATCTGATGAAAGGTTATGAGTTCACGGCTCCCGAGGCGGGTGTTTTTAAAGCAGTGTCTTCCGGATTTATTGAGTTTAAAGTGAATAATCTGAAACCTGGTGATATGGTGCATTATGCATACAGCAGGGATAGGATTATCAAAGAAATTAAACCTGAATTCAAAGGTGAAACAGCCATATTTAAAGTGCCTTTGAACAATGGTTCTGTGGGTACGCTTACCATTTATATCAATCAAAAATCAATTGCTTCTTACAGGATAAATAAAGCTTAGGATTAAAATATCTGATTAGTGCTTAAAATTGGCCGGATTGCATTGGAATCTTAATAAGTTTCTGCAATCCGGCTTTTATTTTTTACGTAGAAATGCTACATTAGCAGAAAATCCATAAAATTTTATGCTGGAGCAGAATCAGTACACTGAAGATAATATCCGTTCACTCGACTGGAAAGAACATATCCGTATGCGTCCGGGTATGTACATCGGTAAGCTGGGCGATGGCTCTTCTCCCGATGATGGTATCTATATCCTTATAAAAGAGGTTATTGACAACTCCATTGATGAGTTCGTCATGGGTACCGGAAAGACCATTGAAGTTACCCTAAAAGACAAAACCGTAAGCGTTCGTGACTTTGGACGTGGTATTCCGTTGGGTAAAGTGGTAGACGTAGTGTCTAAAATGAACACCGGTGGTAAATATGATTCCAAAGCATTTAAGAAATCGGTTGGTCTGAATGGTGTCGGTACCAAGGCAGTAAATGCGCTGTCGAATTATTTTCGTGTTGAATCGGTACGTGATGGCATCATTAAAGCTGCCGAATTTTCTGCAGGTGAACTTACAAACGAAGAAGCAGAAACCGAAACCAGCAAGCGTAAAGGAACTAAAGTAACCTTTATTGCGGATGATACAATTTTCAAGAATTACAAATACCGTAATGAGTACATCATCAAGATGCTCAAGAATTATTGCTACCTGAATACAGGTCTTACGATAATTTATAACGGTGAAAAATATTTTAGCGAGGATGGTCTTAAAGACCTTCTTGCAGAAACTATTAGTGAAGAAGACAGGATCTATGATATCATTCATCTTAAAGATGATGATATTGAGATTGCTATGACACATAGTAAAACCCAGTATAGTGAAGAGTATTATTCTTTCGTAAATGGTCAGAATACTACACAGGGGGGGACACACTTAGGTGCTTTCCGTGAAGCTATAGTAAGAACGATCAAAGAATTTTACAATAAGCCTTTCGAAGCATCAGATATTCGAAAATCCATCGTTAGTGCGATAAGCGTTAAGGTTGAGGAGCCTGTATTTGAATCACAGACCAAAACCAAACTGGGTTCTACCGATATGGGACCTGATGCACCAAGTGTACGTACATTTGTAAACGACTTTATCAAAAACAAGCTGGATAACTTCCTGCACCGCAATCCTGAAACTGCCGATGCGTTGCTTAAAAAGATACTACAGGCAGAACGTGAGCGTAAGGAACTTTCAGGTATCCGTAAACTGGCAAGGGACAGGGCTAAGAAAGCGTCGCTTCACAATAAGAAACTGCGTGACTGTCGTGTACACCTTACCGATGCAAAAAATCCGCGAAGCCTTGAGAGTACGCTCTTTATTACTGAGGGGGACTCAGCTTCGGGGTCTATTACCAAATCGAGGGATGTGAATACCCAGGCGGTTTTCAGTTTGAGGGGTAAGCCTTTAAACTCTTACGGTATGACCAAGAAGATCGTGTACGAAAATGAGGAATTCAATCTGCTTCAGGCAGCATTGGATATTGAGGAGGAAATGGAGAACCTGCGTTACAACAACATTGTAATCGCTACCGATGCCGACGTAGATGGTATGCACATCCGCCTGCTATTGATTACGTTCTTCCTGCAATTCTTCCCTGAACTGATAAAGGAAAACCACCTGTACATATTGCAAACACCATTATTCAGGGTTCGTAATAAAAAAGAAACCATTTACTGCTACTCAGAAGATGAGCGAAAAGCTGCAATAGAAAAGCTAAAAGGCAAACCTGAGATAACACGATTCAAGGGATTAGGTGAGATTTCACCGGATGAGTTCAAGCATTTTATAGGCCAGGACATCCGTCTTGATCCTGTTTTGATGGATAAGGCTACTTCTATAGAAACACTTTTGGAGTTCTATATGGGTAAAAATACCCCGGACAGGCAGGAATTCATCATCAATAACCTGAAGGTAGAACTTGATGCGGTTGACGAGTAAAACTTCCTGATCAGTCACAATTTGCAATAGAGACGTAGCATTGTTACGTCTGTTGTGTTTAAAATCAAATTTCAAAATTCGGTAGTTAATACATGGACGAAGAAGAAGATATAAATTTCGAGCCTTCAAACGGAGAAGGAGAAGGTAACGGAGATCATTTTTACGATAAGGAAGAAAATCCTGAATCGGGCGATACCATTACCAAGGTAACCGGTATGTATAAGGACTGGTTCCTTGATTATGCTTCATATGTAATCCTGGAGCGTGCTGTACCTGCTATTGAAGATGGATTTAAGCCGGTTCAGCGCAGGATCATGCACTCACTTAAGGAGCTTGATGATGGCCGTTACAACAAGGTCGCCAACGTAGTAGGGCACACCATGCAGTATCACCCACACGGTGATGCAAGTATTGGAGATGCCATGGTGCAGATCGGTCAAAAGGACCTTCTTATCGATACGCAGGGTAACTGGGGTAATATTCTTACCGGTGATGGTGCGGCAGCATCCCGTTATATTGAGGCCCGACTTTCTAAGTTTGGGCTTGAGGTGTTGTATAGTCCTAAGATTACTCCGTGGCAGCTATCCTATGATGGTAGGCGTAATGAGCCTATCAATCTTCCGGTTAAATTCCCTTTACTATTGGCTCAGGGAGCCGAAGGTATTGCGGTAGGTTTATCTACTAAAGTACTTCCGCATAACTTTAATGAACTTATTGATGCGTCCATCAAGATACTAAAGAATAAACCATTTACACTTTTCCCTGATTTCCCGACCGCGGGTATTGCCGACGTTTCAAACTATAACGACGGTATGCGTGGGGGACGTGTAAGGGTTCGTGCCAAGATTTCACAATTAGATAAAAGTACTTTGGTTATCACGCAGATACCATTTAGTACTAACACTACTACTTTAATTGATAGTATCCTTAAAGCAAATGAAAAAGGAAAGATTAAAGTTCGTAAGATCGAAGATAATACCGCTGCTGATGTTGAGATTCTGATACATCTTCCGGCTGGTGTTTCACCTGATAAAACTATTGATGCGCTGTTCGCCTTTACGGCATGTGAAACTTCGGTTGCACCGCTTGGCTGTGTAATCGAAGATCATAAGCCACGATTCATTGGCGTTAGCGAAATGCTTAAGATATCAACCCACAGAACGGTTGACCTATTAAAACGCGAGCTTGAGATTGAACTTGATGAGCTTGAAGAAAGCTGGCATTTTCAGTCATTAGAGCGTATATTCATTGAGAACAGGATCTATCGCCTTATTGAGGAAGAAGAGACTTGGGAAGGTGTTATAAAAGCTATTGACGAGGGATTAAAACCTCATACAAAACATTTACGCCGTGCTGTAACTGAAGAAGATATCGTAAGACTTACTGAAATCCGAATTAAACGTATCTCTAAATTCGATATTGATAAAGCGCAGGAGAAGATTGAGGCGTTAGAAGGTGAAATAGAGAAGGTGAAATACAACCTGGATCATATCATTGACTTTGCTGTTGATTATTTCCAGGGACTTAAAGACCGTTATGGTAAAGGACGTGAGCGCAAAACCGAGCTTCGAAGCTTTGACAATATTGAAGCCACTAAAGTAGTTCTGCGTAATACCAAGCTTTACGTGAACCGCGAAGAAGGTTTTGTGGGTACAGGACTTAAAAAGGACGAATACGTTGCCGAATGTTCAGATATAGATGATGTTATTGTATTCCTGCGTGATGGTAGTATGATGATTACTAAGGTTGATGTGAAGACCTTTGTGGGTAAAGACATCATCCACGTTGCAGTTTTCGATAAGAACGATAAGCGTACAATCTATAACATGATTTACCGTGATGGTAAGTCGGGACCGTCGTATATAAAACGTTTCAATGTTTCCGGGGTTACGAGGGATAAGCCTTATGATCTTACTCAGGGTAATAAAGGTTCACAGGTTTTATACTTCTCTGGTAATCCTAATGGGGAAGCAGAAGTGGTAACCATACTATTGCGTCAGGTAGGTAGTGTGAAGAAACTCAAATTTGACCTTGATTTTGCTGATATGGCTATTAAAGGGCGTGCCTCAAGAGGAAACACCGTTACTAAATATCCTATTAAGAAAATTGAACTTAAGGAAAAAGGTATATCTACACTGAAACCGAGAAGGGTATGGTTTGATGATACCGTACACCGTCTCAATGTTGATGGCAGGGGTGAGCTTTTAGGTGAGTTCAGGCCAAATGACAGATTACTTATCATCAATCAGTCAGGTAAGCTTAAGACCATTATCCCTGAGCTTACTACGCACTTTGATGAGGATATGATAAAACTGGAGAAATGGAATCCTAAAAAACCGATTTCAGCGATCTATTATGATGGTGAAAAAGAACGTTACTATGTGAAGCGTTTCCTTGTGGAGAACGAGAATAAAGAAGAGACTTTTATTACAGAGCATGATAATTCCCAATTGGAGATTGTTTCTACAGATTACAGGCCTGTTGCTGAAGTTATATTTGCAAAGGTAAAAGGAGTCCAAAAAGACAATATAACAGTTGATCTTGAGAATTTTATTGCTGTAAAAGGCATTAAGGCACTTGGTAACCAATTAACAACTGATAAGGTAAAACAAATTAATTTGCTTGATCCGTTGCCTTATGAAGAGCCTGAAGAAGAAATGCCTGAAGAGATAGAGGTTAGTGGAGATACAGAAGTAGAAGAAGCTAATACTACTCTTGAAGATGATGGACAGATTACATTATCATTAGATTAAAAACAGACTCCCGCTATTGCGGGAGTTTTTTTATTGCATAAAAAAGGCTTCCAAATGGAAGCCTTTTTTGATTTGGAGATATATTATTTGGAAGCACCAGATTTCTGGTTTTTCATTTCTTTCTCAATCATGTCGTAGAACTGGTCAATTTTAGGAAGTACAAGGATTCTTGTTCTTCTGTTTGTAGCTCTTCCTTCAGCAGTATCATTAGAAGTTAAAGGTACATACTCGCCACGTCCTGATGCTACCAGACGCTTAGGGTCAATACCGAAGTCAGTCTGAAGTAATCTTACGATAGAGGTAGCACGCTTAACAGAAAGATCCCAGTTGTCCTGAAGTACAGGGTTTTTGATAGGCACGTTATCAGTGTGTCCTTCAACCATACATTCGAAGTCCGGTTTATCCTGAACGATTTTTGCAACTTTACCAAGAATTTCTTTAGCTCTGTCGCTTACCTGGTAGCTACCGCTTTTGAAAAGAAGTTTATCGGCGATAGAGATGTATACCACACCTTTCTCAACATTAACTTCAATATCCGGATCGTTTACACCAACCGCTCTCTTAATACTTGTAACAAGTGCAAGAGTAACAGAGTCTTTGCGTGTAAGTGCATCCTGAAGTCTTGTAATTTTAAGATCTTTCTCTTTAAGGCTTTCAAGAGATTTCTCAATGTTTTCAGCTCCTTTAGAAGATAGTGTAGTAAGATTACCTACAGTACTCATAAGGTCTGTATTGTTCTTTTTAAGATCATCCATGTGTTTTGCCATAGCATCTTTTTCAGCAAGGCAGGTGTTAAGCTTAACAGTAGCACTGTTTAGCATGTCCTGGATTTCTTTGTTTTTAGCTTCAAGCTCGGCAATCTTCTTTTTAGAACCGCATGAAGTCAGCGTCATCGCTGCTAACGTAAGTACTAGAATGGTTCTTCTCATAAAAATTCAAGTTTAGATTTCTAACAAAATTAAGTAATAATCAAAAAAATATAACGTACTTGTCTATAAAGTATTGTTAAATTTTTTATCAAATATCTTGCCTTTTCTTATGAAATACAAGTATACAATACTCTTTACCCTGAAATAATTATGGTATTGCTTTGAGCCTCTTTTGTTTATGAACCTGAAAAATTTTAAATAAAAATAAAAATGTGATTTTAAAATAGCCCACAGATGAGCAAATTCTCCTTTAAAGACATGTCTGATACCCGAAATTCCATCCTGTGAGAGTCTTAGAAAGAGTACAGGAAAGAGTTTTGAAGTGGGTAAATTCTTTAGCATCATCCATAGAGAATTCCTGTAATTAAGGAATGTTTTTCTGGGGCTTCCAGTGTTTAATGTTGCTCCTCCCACATGGTATACAACGCTTTCACCACAATACATTACCTTTAAATTATTGTTATACGCCCTCCAGCATAAATCTATTTCTTCCTGATGTGCAAAGAAATCTTCATCAAAGCCATTAAGTTTTCTGTAAACTTCTTTGCGAATAAAGAAGCATGCCCCTGAAGCCCAAAAGATTTGTGCAGTATCATTATACTGGCCTTTGTCTTCTTCAATCGTATCAAATATACGTCCCCGGCAAAACGCAAGACCATATTTGTCGATAAAACCTCCGGCAGCTCCGGCATACTCAAAGTGGTTTTTATTTTTATAATCCAGTATTTTGGGTTGAATGATGGCAGTTTCATTATCTTGCTCAAAAAGAGAAAGAATTGGCTGCAGCCAGTTTTGGGTTACTTCAATGTCTGAATTTACAAGAGCGTAAATATCTTCATCAACCTCTTGTAAAGCCTCGTTATAGCCTTTTGCATAGCCAAAGTTACCTTTGTTTTGAATGATCTTCACTTCCGGATATGCTGCTCTGATGTACCCGACCGAATCATCTGTAGATGCATTATCGGCGATATATATAGTTGCTTCAGGTGAATATTTTGTTACAGAAGGTAAAAACTGTTCAAGCAGGTTTTTTCCATTCCAGTTTAAAATTACTACAGCGATGCTTTTCATTGATTAGTGGTGTATTCGGGTAAATCCTGAAGGAAAAAATACTTTTCCTGTTCATAGTCCATTTGACAAAAATAATGATTTAGCCCATTAGTGACCATCATGTAAACAGCATTTAACGACATATTATAACGTGCAATCTGATCAAAAGTATTTTGAGAGATAGTAACAGCGGGAGCTTTACACTCAACTAAAAGAAATATAGATCCATCCGGTTTAAAAACAACTATATCATATCTTTTATTTAAACCGTTTATTTTAACAATTTTTTCTACATTAACATGAGATTTTGGATATTTTTTCTCTTCCAGAAGAAAGCGAACTACATGTTGTCTTACCCATTCCTCGGGAGTGAGAATGATGAATTTTTTACGTATCTCATCAAAAATGGCGACCTTATTTTCACTATTTTTGAAACGGAATGTATAGTTGTTGAAGTTTAGCTTTTGCATAGAGCAAATGTAACTTTTTTAGTGCTACTTCCATATCTAATCAAATAAGCATAGTGGACGAAGTTATTAAGATCATAAACGAAATAAAACAGGGCAACATAAAGCCCATTTATTTTTTTATGGGTGAGGAGCCCTATTATATAGATAAACTTACTGAATATATTGAAGATAATGTTCTTTCGGAAGAAGACAAAGGTTTTAACCAAATGGTGCTTTACGGAAAGGATGTTTCTATAGAAGATGTAGTTTCGAATGCTAAACGTTACCCTATGATGGCTGACAGGCAGGTTGTTATAGTAAAAGAAGCACAGGAGCTTTCAAGAAATATTGAAAAATTAGAGAGTTATGCAGAAAATCCTCAACCTACAACGGTGCTTGTTTTTGCTTATAAATATAAAACGCTTGATAAACGTAAAAAGGTAACTAAGGTTCTGGAAAAGAAAGGCGTAGTTTTCGAGAGTAAGAAAATGTATGAAAACCAGGTTGGCGAATGGATCAAGCGTGTACTTCAGGGTAAAAATTACACGATAGAACCTAAAGCAGCCGCTATGTTGGTTGAATTTTTAGGTACTGATTTGAGTAAGATAAGTAATGAGTTGGATAAGCTTATGATCATTTTGCCTAAAGGAAGTACGATTACAGCTCATGCGATTGAAGAGAACATAGGGATAAGTAAGGATTATAATGTATTTGAATTCCGTAAAGCGATAGGCGAACGTGATCAGCTGAAGGCTTACAAGATTGCGGATTATTTTTCCAATAATCCTAAGGACAATCCTATTGTAATGACAACAGGATTGGTATTTGGTTTCTTTTCCCAGTTATTGCAGTATCACGGGCTAAAGGATAAGAATCCATCTAATATAGCAAAGGTGTTAAAAGTTAATCCTTATTTTGTAAAGGATTATGACGTGGCAGCGCGTAATTACCCTATGAAAAAGGTTAGTGCTATTGTAGCTGCCCTAAGGGATGTTGATGTAAAAAGTAAGGGTGTTGGTGCAAATGCTATTCCGCAATCGGACCTGCTGAAAGAGATGCTTGTAAAGATTTTTAATTAAGCATTTTAATCACGATATTTGCGGGCTATAAAATTGAAGAAACACGATGGGAATGAATAAGAATACCATTTTAGGATGGGCAACTTTTATAATGATACTCATGGGCCTCTTGCTCATTGGGCTTGGCGCATTCAGGTATAACGATATTGCCGGTTATGGCTTTGCCGCAGTAGGTATAGGCTTTTTTGCTATTGCCTGGGTATTCAGCTCTCTTAAAGGACGAGTGTAACCATAAACCATAAACTAAAAACAATAAACATTTAAAAAATGTCAGACGATAAGAAAGTAATATTTTCAATGTCCCGGGTAAATAAAACTTACCCGGGCGCACAAAAACCTGTTTTAAAAGATATTTACCTGAGTTTTTTCTATGGTGCCAAAATTGGTATCCTTGGACTTAACGGATCGGGTAAATCATCACTATTAAAAATTATTGCAGGTGTTGATAAAAACTACCAGGGTGATGTAGTATTTTCTCCGGGATATACAGTAGGTTACCTTGAGCAGGAACCGCTTCTTGATGAAAATAAAACTGTTATTGAAATCGTTCGTGAGGGTGTTGCTGAAACAGTAGCGCTTCTTGATGAATTCAACAAGATAAATGATAGTTTTGGCGATCCTGAGGTATATGAAGATGCTGATAAGATGCAGAAACTTATGGATCGTCAGGCAGAACTTCAGGATAAAATTGATGCTGCCGGCGCATGGGAACTGGATACCAAACTAGAGATTGCAATGGATGCGCTACGTACTCCGGAAGCTGATACTCCAATTAAAGTACTTTCAGGTGGTGAGAAAAGAAGGGTGGCTTTATGTCGTCTTCTTTTACAACAGCCTGATGTATTATTACTGGATGAGCCTACCAACCACCTTGATGCGGAGAGCGTACTGTGGTTAGAGCAGCATTTAGCACAATATTCAGGAACTGTAATTGCCGTTACGCACGACCGTTATTTCCTTGATAACGTTGCAGGATGGATTCTTGAGTTAGACAGGGGAGAGGGTATTCCCTGGAAAGGGAACTATTCATCTTGGCTGGATCAAAAATCTAAGCGTATGGAGCAGGAAGAAAAAGTTGCTTCTAAACGTAGAAAAACCCTTGAGCGTGAGCTTGATTGGGTAAGACAGGGAGCTAAAGGCCGTCAGACGAAACAAAAAGCGCGTCTTCAGAATTACGACAGGTTATTGAATGAAGATCAGAAAGAACTTGACGAAAAACTGGAAATCTATATCCCGAATGGTCCAAGGCTTGGTACGAATGTAATCGAGGCCAAAGGTGTTGCTAAAGGATTTGGAGATAAATTATTATATGATAACCTAAACTTTACCTTACCTCAGGCAGGTATCGTAGGTATTATCGGTCCGAATGGTGCCGGTAAAACGACAATCTTCAAAATGATCATGGGTCAGGAAACTCCTGATGCAGGTGAGTTTAGTGTAGGTGAAACAGTTAAGATTGCTTATGTAGACCAGTCGCATGCGAATATTGATCCTAACAAAACTATCTGGGAAAACTTCTGTGACGGTCAGGAATTGATCATGATGGGTGGAAGACAGGTTAATTCACGCGCTTACCTAAGCAGATTCAATTTCAGTGGTAGCGACCAGAATAAAAAGGTGGCTACATTATCAGGAGGGGAGCGTAACAGGCTTCACCTGGCTATTACACTAAAAGAGGAAGGAAACGTACTATTACTGGATGAGCCTACGAATGACCTTGATATCAATACACTTCGTGCACTTGAGGAAGGTCTTGATAACTTTGCAGGTTGTGCAGTTGTAATTTCCCACGACAGATGGTTCCTTGACAGGATTTGTACTCACATCCTTGCTTTTGAAGGAAACTCTGAAGTATATTTCTTTGAAGGAAGTTTCTCTGAATATGAGGAAAACAGAAAGAAACGTCTTGGTACAGATATTACTCCTAAGCGTATCAAATACAGAAAGCTTATCAGATAATCATAATCCGATAAAATATAAATCCCGCTTAGGCGGGATTTTTTATTTGAATGTCTCGTCCTGAAAAAAGTTGACTAATAAATGTCAATATTATGAAAAATCAGGATTTAAAGGGGACCGGTTTATCCCCGAG